>MNVA01000153.1 GCA_001871325.1 Ignavibacteria bacterium CG1_02_37_35 | reverse complement strand
CAAATGTACATAGAATAGCAGCATTGCTTAAAAGATGGTTGTTGGGTACGCATCAGAATTATACAAGCCATGAAAGGTTGCAAAAATATTTGGATGAATTTACATTCCGATACAATAGACGTAAGTCCAATAGCCGAGGATTACTATTTCACAGAATAATTGAACAAGCTATGTGTCGAAAACCAATATTGTCTCTAGATGTACTTAAAAACAAGATTTAAAAAGTGTTTGATTTAAGTGGCAAGAAGTAAATACCCTAGAAATTCTATTTGACACTCACTTGAAATTTCTTAAGTTTCCTTTGTCTTTTGATTTTACTAATTATTCTTTTGGAGGATTGTTCTTTTTTGTCCAAAAGTAAATCATAAGATGATTTTTAGTTTAATATAGAAAGCATTAAATCTGGATACATACTGTTCTTTTTTAAATAAATAGTTCTAATTATCAATCATAACTTCATTGAGGAAAACATGAAAAAATTACTTACATTCTTGTTGTTGGTTCTCTTGGTATCTAATACACTCTGGGGTCAGCTTAGCGGAACCTTAACAGTTGGAACCGGGGGAAATTATGCTACCCTTGGTGCCGCCATTACAGATCTCAATACGGTTGGTGTAAGTGGACCAGTTACATTTTCACTTACTGATACTGCTTATACCGAGACCGCAACAGATCTCGTGATAGCTCCAACATTAAATCCTCCTTCAGCATCAGCATCGGTTACATTCAAGCCTGCAGCTTCAATAAAACCGGTAGTTACAATTAGTGGATGTACTGCAACTTCAGGTGCTTCTCAATATTCTGGGTTTTCCATAAATGGAGCAGGAAACATTACGATTGACGGTTCTAATACTGTTGGTGGAACTACAAAAGATTTAACATTTGTAATGAATGATGCGACAAACGGAAGAAACATTATTCAATTGTATGGTAACTGTGATACCGTTACCATTAAAAATACAAACTTGACATTTCAAACCCCGATGTCAACATCTACTTCAACAAGAGGAATTTATGCCAATGGGCAGGCAACCGGTGCGGTTGATAATTTTACAGTACAAAATTGTTCGATTGGTGATGCTACAAATACACCTTTTTACGCAATAGGTGTAACCGGATCGTCATCAAGTTCTATTTACTGTACGAATGTAGCCCTAAAAAACAATTCACTTTATGGTAGAATTCGTCCTGCTTATTTCTTTTATGTAGGCTCAACTGGTAACACAAGTGAAATTACAGGGAATACTATTTCTACTATCGGAGGATTAAACGCTTCTACAACATATTCAATATTAATGAATACCTGGGGTGGTACGGTAAATATTCAAAATAATTTTATCCCAACTTTAACAACAAATAACACAGCGACAAGTGGAATATATGGCATAAGCGGATTAACTGCACAAACCGGTGCTACATGCAATATCATTAATAATTTTATTGGTGGAGATCTGCAAGTAACAGGTACTGGAGTTCCAACTGTTATTTCCTGGATGTATCTTCAGGATAACGGTACTTATAATGTTTACCATAATACAATTAATTATCCTTCTATAGCTGCGGCAACCGAAAGATCATGTATTCATATTAGTGGTGCTTCTATAGTTGCTAATATAAAAAATAACATTATTGTAAATAATACTGATGCAGCAACAGCTTATTGTATCTGGTGGAAGAAGACCGGAACTTTAACCTCAGACTATAATGATTTGTATGTTTCCGGCGCTACTGCTAATGTTGGTTATATGGGAACATCTGTTATTCCTACACTTGCTGCCTGGAAAGATTCTACTTTGCAGGATGGCAATTCTGTCTCAAAAGCTGTAACATTTACTTCTGCAACCGATCTTCATCTTGTTGACCCATCTTTAAGTGATGTCGACTTAGCTGGAATTCCAGTTGGTGTTACTACTGACATCGACGGAAATCTTCGTGACCCACTTGCTCCTTATAAAGGTGCTGATGAAGGACTTCGCGGAGGGTTAAAAGGTGACATTTATGTGGGAAACCCTGGGACTGGACCTGGAGCTACTAATCCACAATTTGCCTTACTTAAAGATGCATTTGATTATTTAAATACTGCGACTTTTTCAGATAATGTTAATTTGTATATTACCAGCGATATTACCGAACCATATACCGGATCTGTAGGAATTGGTTTAGCTGTTAATCCTGATCCTTATACACTAACCATAAAACCTTACACAGGTGTTCAACCGGTTGTTACATTCAATTATCCTTCGGATCTCAATTCCGGTCCTTCAGGAGCTTTTGTAATCGGTATCCCTGGTAAGGGAAATGTAACATGGGATTCACTTAGGACAACAAAAAACATTGTCATTGATGGTTCAAATACTGTTGGTGGAACCACAAGAGATTTAACTCTCCAGTCAGCTTTAACAGCTCAGAGAAATGGTATGCCAATAGTTATAGCTGGTGATGTATCTAATTTGACAATCAAAAATTGTAATATTTTACATAAAGCTCAAGCGGTTAGTACTTCAAACTTGTTCATCAGTGCCATTATGATTAGATCAAGAAACTATCTAAGCAAAGATTGGGTACCGAACCACATTACGTTTGATAATAATTATATTAGTTCAAATTTTGACGGAGTTCCTCAAAATGCACAGGCGCTAGGAACTTATCAGTCAGGAACTCCTGTTCCCGCAACTTTCCCGAATAATATTACTATCAAAAATAATTTACTAGAAGGCAAGAGAAGAGTTCTTGCACTGTATCAAGCCGGAAGTATGGATATTTTCAACAACGAAATTATCCTGAACCAGAATATTGTAGCAAATACTTCTAATGAAGCAGTATACGCAGTTTCTGTTATGGCCGGTTCTGTGGTTAATATCTATAATAATAAAATCTCAAAACTTTCTTCAATGTCTACTGTTGCGACTTCTGGCAATACAGGAATCAGCATTGAGTCTAATGGTACATATAATGTTTACAACAACATGATCAACGGATTTGAATTAACTTCCGCCAACCCAACGGCATATTTGACCGGAATAAAGAATTCGTCTTCAACAGATACGTTAAACTGCTTCTTTAATACAATCTTTATGAATGATATTGCTGATGCTGGTACAGGCGTTGTTACATATAAAGGATTATCAATTTCTAATGGTGTGAATGACATAAAAAATAATATCATCTTTTCTGCGGAAAGTAACTTTATAAATTATTGTTACTCAAGAGAAGGAACTCTTGGAACATTGACTTCTAATTATAACGACATCTTTGTTCAAGATAACGTAAATGGAAGAGTTGGAAATTGGAACAGTGTTGCAGCCCTTACTTTAGCTGATTGGCAGACTGCTTCCGGACAGGATGCAAATTCTAAATCAGTTACTGTGAACTTTGTATCAACATCTGATCTTCATCTTACAGGTGCATCTGATGGTGATGTTAACTTAATTGGTACTCCATTAGCCACTGTGTTAACGGATATTGATGGTGATACGAGACATTTAACGTTCCCATACATGGGCGCAGATGAATCCAATACGCCTCTTCCTGTTGAATTAACTTCATTTACGGCTTCCGCTAAAGGAAATGTTGTTGAATTATCATGGCAGACAGCAACTGAAAAGAACAGCTCTTATTTTGAAGTTCAACGTAAATCTGAAAAAAATGATTGGGTTTCTGTTGGAAAAGTTAGCGCTTCTGGAACAACAACTGAACGAGTTAAATACAGCTTCACGGAGAAAAATGTTAACGGTACGGCTGCTCTCTACAGATTAAAAATGGTTGATCTAGATGGCAGCTCTAGCTATTCTAAAGAAGTTGAAGTAAAAGTAGACGTTCCGGTTAATTTTGAATTAAGTCAAAATTATCCTAACCCGTTCAATCCTTCAACCACAATTAAATATGCAGTTCCAGTAGACTCAAAAGTAAGATTAGATATTTATTCTACTCTTGGCGAATTGGTGGTCACATTGGTGAACGATTTGCAGACCACGGGCAATTATACGGTATCTTTTGATGCTTCTAGATTTGCAAGTGGAACATATATCTATAGATTAACCGCAAACAGCACGGTAATTACAAAAAAAATGTTGTTGATTAAATAGAAATCTGTTATCAATCATCTCGTATTTAAAAAATCCCCTGCAATTGCGGGGGATTTTTTTTCTTCCCATGGCATTGTGTTTAGCGTGAGATAAAATCTGAAGGAAGTCAGGGGAGAAATTTCGGTTACTTAAAGTGTTTCTCTTTAAGGGATATCAGTCTCATAAAAAGAAACAACCAGTTACTATGGAATGGATAACGATAGGTCAAAGGTCTCTCATTAGTTTCTCGTTCAATGAACCGCCGCTGCCGTGCGGTATTTATATTGGAATGAAAAAATGGCAGGTTAATTAATTTGACCGCTGCATTTTTGTTCATTTGATTTTTTTAGCGATATGTTGTCTCAGTTAGTGCCTTAAAACTATAGTTCGCGTAATACCTGGCAGAATATTAATGAGATAAGTGAAGCGATAGAATGACTGAATGAAGATGAATGTTTTTCATTCGACCCTACAATCATTCAATTGTTCATCCCAAATTATTTGGTATTTATTTTTTTTATTTCCGGTTTATCCGGGTTAGGTAATGTTAGTTAATGTATCACCGTGATTAAGTTTTGCTTAAAAATCAAGCTGAACGATAAGAGTTTAATCTGCAACGGAACATTAAAAAAAAACAATTATTAGTAACACATCTTTATCAGTATGAAGCTGTACAGTAGTTTTCTTATGGTTCTTTCAGCATTATTATTTGCAATGCTGAACATCGTCTTTCAGAAAAGTGAAGAAAAAGTTGATCCTGTTGCTGCTGAGAAAGTTTCACTCACCATTTCTGCGGTTGGAGATCTCATGTGCCATTCTCCTCAATATGAATATTCACGAGTCTCTGCCGATAGTTTTGATTTTACTCCAACCTTCAGTGAAATAAAAAAATATTTTGATTCATCCGATTTTGTTTTTGGTAATCTTGAAACCGTAACTGCCGGAAAAGAAAAACACTATTCCGGTTATCCATATTTCAACTCACCGGACGATTATATTACTTCTCTAAAAAAGGTTGGGTTCAATTTCCTTTTTACTTCAAACAATCATTGTTTAGATAGGGGTGAAATCGGAGTTCTGCGGACATTAGAAAGCCTAAAAAATAATGGGATAAATTCTACCGGAACTTTTTCTTCACAGCAAGAAAGAGATTCGATTCAGATTATTTCCGCAAAAGGAATTCGTCTTGCCGTTGTTGCATATACTTACGGACTGAACGGGAATTTTCTGCCGAAAGGAAAGAGCTATCTAATAAACAGAATATCTGATTCACTTCTTAACCGCGATATTCAAAAAGCGAAATCATACAATGTTGATTTAATTTTAGTCTATTTTCATTTTGGAGAAGAATATCAACGCGAGCCAAGCTGGTATCAAAAAAACGCTTTACAAACCGCTATTGATGCAGGCGCAGATATTATTCTTGCAAGTCATACGCATCTCCTTCAGCCGGTGCAATTTTTCAAGTCGAAGGGGAAACTGGATTCCGGATTTGCTGCTTACTCGCTTGGCAATTTTATTTCGAATCAACGATGGCGTTATTCTGATGCCGGTCTAATTTTGCAGTTCCAAATTACAAAGGATTTAGAATCAAAAGTCATCCAAATTAAAAGTCTTTCATTTACCCCAACCTGGGTATTTAAAGGTCTGATTAAAGGGAAAAAACAATTCATGATTCTTCCATCTTCTCTGCCGAATGGTCATTATCCTTTTCTGTCCCGGCAAGATGTGCAAAAAATGAATCAATCATTTGAAGATTCCAAACAAATTCTTACAAAATATTCATCCCGGTTTCGATTCAATTAATTTCGGGACTTAGTCTCCTAAGCCCCGGGTAATATAATATCAAAATAATTGCGGTCTATAATTCTATTTTAGTTCCGAGAACTTTGAGAAATTTTGCCAGCCATTCCGGATGTGCAGGCCAAGCCGGGGCTGAAACAAGATTATCGTCAACATAGGCTTTATCAACTGGGATGTTCATAAAAGTTCCTCCGCATTCTTTAACCTCCGGACCAACTGCGGGATAAGCAGAGCATTTTTTCCCTTGTAAGACTCCGGCGGCGGCAAGGATCTGAGCGCCATGACAAACAGCAGCGATCGGGAGATTATTCACGGCAAAGTAACGGGCTATTTCTAAAATTTTTTCATTTAAACGTAGATATTCCGGCGCGCGTCCTCCGGGGATAACCAAAGCATCATAATCTTCAACTTTAACATCGGCGAATGTTGCATTTAGTGCAAAATTGTGTCCCGGTTTTTCAGAATACGTTTGATCTCCTTCGAAATCATGTATTGCGGTTCGGACGGTATCGCCGGCTTTTTTATCAGGACAAACGGCATGAACGGTATGACCCACCATCAGCAGCGCCTGGAAGGGAACCATCACTTCGTAGTCTTCAACAAAATCACCAACCAACATTAAAATTTTCTTTGCAGCCATTGTGAACTCCTTCTTTTTGTTTGAGAAATATCTTGAAATATGCTAACTACATTTTTATCGAAGCGCCAACGAACTTCTGTCAACGGTTCGATTTTCTACATGGATAGTAAACAAATTTACGATTAAAAACCATTCATTTTTATCAACTTAAAACTAAAATTCGTTTGATTTGCCGCGGTAACTTTGCAGAATATTACTGAGACAGATAGAGCGGAAGAATGACTGCATGAAAACGAGTGGCTGAATGTTTTTTATTCAGTTATATAGGCAATCAATAATTCATCTAAAGTTATTTTGTATTTGGTAATTATGATTTCAGTTTACCGGGTTAGGTCTAAAACGAAATTGCTTTAAATATGCTGTTGAGAACTTTGATATTCATGAATAACCATAATTGAACCAGGCTTAAGAATTGTTTGTTCCTAAAAGGAGAAATGATTTCTTCGTATATTTGCACTCAAAACATAAATTAAAAGAAAGAAATAAAATTGAGCTACAATATAACTTTATTACCGGGTGATGGAATCGGTCCGGAAATTACTGCTGCTGCGATAAAAATTATTAAACATACAGGCGTTGATATAAATTGGGAAATTATGTCTGCAGGCATGGAAGCGCTGGATAAATACCGCGATCCGCTTCCGCAAGAAACTATTGATTCGATTGGAAGAAATAAACTTGCTCTAAAGGGTCCATTAACTACTCCAATAGGGAAAGGATTCAGAAGTATAAATGTTGCCCTGCGAAAGGAATTCGACTTATATGTGAACCAGCGCCCTGCAAAAACATTTAAAGGGGTTACATCACGGTATGATAATATTGATATACTCATCTTTCGTGAAAATACGGAAGAATTTTATTCCGGTATCGAACATTATATTGATAGCAGCCGCTCTGCCGCTGAAACTATCGGGATTACTACAAGAAGAGGATGTGAAAGAATTTTAAAATATGCATTCGAGCAGACACAATTGCTCGGTAGAAAAAAAATTACAATTGTGCATAAAGCTAATATTATGAAATTTACCGGCGGGTTGTTTTTAGATATTTCAAAAGAAGTTGCCGTAAATTATCCTTTGATCAAATATGAAGATAAAATTGTTGATAATATGGCGATGCAGATGGTGATGAACCCGAACCAATTCGATGCAATTGTAACAACAAATTTGTTTGGGGATATTCTTTCCGATTTAGCTTCGGGTTTAGTTGGCGGATTAGGTTTTGCTCCGGGCGCAAACATCGGACAGGATGTTGCCATCTTTGAAGCTGTGCATGGTTCTGCACCGGATATTGCAGGACAAAACATTGCAAATCCCTGCGCATTAATTTTGGGTGGCGTAATGCTGTTGAATTATATCGGAGAACACCATGCCGCTGATAGAATTGAAAAAGCTGTTTCTAAAGTAATTGAAGACGGTCTGTTTGTAACGAGAGATATTAATCCCACAAATTATGTCGGCACAAAGGAAATGGGTGAGGCAATTCTCGAGAAACTTGATAGACAATGAACGGGAAAAAGTCTTCCTTATCTTTAATCTTTCTTGTAGTATTCGTTGATTTGTTGGGATTCGGAATTCTTATTCCTATTCTTCCAACTTTTGCAGTTAAAGCATTACAAATTCCTGAGAGCGCCATCGGGGTTATCCTGGCTGTTTATTCTTTGGTGCAATTTATTTTTAACCCAATCTTCGGAAGTTTGTCGGATAAGTATGGGCGAAGAAAAATCATTTTAGTTACCCTTTTGCTTAATGCATCCGGCTACATCATTTTTGCATTTACTCAGTCATTCATTATGCTTCTCCTTTCACGCGTTGTTGCAGGGGTTGGCGGAAGCAGCATTGGTGTTGCCCAGGCTTATATTGCCGATATAACGACTAAGGAGGATCGTTCAAAAGGAATGGGGCTTATCGGTGTTGCATTTGGGCTTGGATTTGTTTTTGGACCCATTATGGGAGGATTACTCTCTAATTTTGGCTATATGGTCACCGGTTTTGCAGCCGCCGGATTTTCTTTCCTCGCATTTTCTTTCAGTCTCTTTCTTTTACCCGAATCGTTAACTGAAGAGAAAAAGAGGATGGTTGTAAAACGGAAGATATTCGATGTAGCTTCATTTAAAAAAGTATTGTCAAATCCATTGATAAGTGTTGTTATTCTTTTATTTTTTATTGTTACCTTTTCTGTCGCAAATATCTATGGAACGTTTGCGCTTCTTGGACATATCCAGTTCGGATTTACAGACATGCAAAACGGAATGATCTTCGGAATTATTGGAATTATAGGCGCTATTGTGCAAGGTGGACTGATCGGACGATTGGCGAAAAAGTATTCCGATCAAAGGCTGATTACTATCGGGACATTTTTTCTCATGATCGGACTTGCGTTTCTTCCATACGGCGTGAACTTGACCGGAGTAATAATTATAGCGGCGATCATGTCTATTGGTTCCGGAATATTACAGCCAATTCTTTTGAGTCTTGTTTCCAAAGTAGCCCCGGAAAATGAACAGGGAATAGTCCTTGGTGTAAACCAGTCATTCTCATCTTTTGCACGAATGTTGGGACCGCTATGGGGCGGTTTTTCTTACCAATATCTTGGATATCAAATACCCTTTTTAACCGGTGCTTTTTTCGTTTTATTGGTCTTTCTTTTTAGTATTTTCTATTTACACAATCACTTAGCTCCGCTTGAGCAGAAAGTTTAGTCCATCAAGGTAAATCTATGTTTAAAGTTGGAAAGATAAATGTTGAAAGAGGAATCTTTCTTGCGCCTATGGAAGATATCTCTGATGTTTCATTCCGTTTGGTATGTAAAGAACTTGGCGCGGATGTGGTTTACACCGAATTTGCAAATGCCGAAGGATTAGTTCGTCAATCGGAAAAAACACATAATAAACTCAATATCATTGATGAAGAGCGACCTGTCGGAATTCAAATCTATGGCTCTGATATTGCTCCAATGGTTGGTGCGGCTAAAATTGCTGAAGAACAGCAGCCTGATCTCATTGATATCAACGCTGGATGTTGGATAAAAAATATTTGTAACAATGGCGCTGGCGCAGGATTATTGAAAGACCCCGCGTATCTCCAAAAATTAGTTAAAAATGTTGTTGATGCGGTTTCTCTTCCTGTTACTGTTAAAACCAGGATTGGCTGGGATGCTTTTTCACTCCATATTTTGGAAGTTGCCAAGAGATTAGAAGATGTCGGCGTTCAAGCTTTAACCGTGCATTGCCGTACACGTTCGCAAGGACATTCGGGAGAGCCTGACTGGAGTTGGATACCGAGAATAAAGGATGTTGTCAAAATTCCAATAGTTTTAAATGGGGGTGTAATGACTGCCGAAGATGTGCTAAGAGCTTTTAAAGAAACCAACGCTGATGCGGTAATGATAGCTCGCGGTGCAATTGGTAATCCCTGGATTTTTGAAGAAGCGAAAGATATTTTGAATCACGGCAAAAAACTTCATCCCCTTTCTAACGAAAAAAAAATACGAACATGTTTGCGCCATTTAGAATTAGCTCTTAAAGTTAAAGGAGAAAATCGGGCTGTTATAGAACACAGGAAATTTTATTCCGGCTATTTGAAGGGAATGCGCAATGCTCACGTCGTCAGAAATACTTTAATGACGGTATACGATTACCATTCAGTTGAAGAAATATTACTCCATTTTCTGCAGAGTCAAGAAAAAGTTAATTATGCAACTGCAGTCTGAAAAAGGAGAACACAAACAAAAGAATTCGTTTTATCGAGTTGCAAGAATAATTTCAATGCTTTTTATCCCTCCCGTACTAACTCTATTTTCGTTTTCATTTCTCGGTTTTAGTTATGAGCCTTCCCTCGACGGCAAAATATTGGTGTTCGGCTCAACCTTTCTTCTCACTTTTCTTCTACCGATAGTTTTCTTTCTGCTCATGTTGAAAAAGAATAAAATTGTTAATCAGGATGCAGAGGTGAAGGAGGAAAGAACGATCCCATTTCTTTTCGGTCTGTCACTACTGTTAATCGGATATTTTTTTCTACGGGCACATGATATTCAGCCAATCACGCTGGCTTTTTGGTTCAGCTATATTACCAATACGGCTATTATCATTATCATAAATAAAATCTGGAAGATCAGTATTCACGCTTTGGGGATCGCGGCTCCGTTGGTTTTGTTTTTATACATCGGCAGTTGGATAGCCTATCCGCTGACGCTTTTACTTTTCTTGGTTGGTTGGTCGCGAATTAATTTAAAATGTCATACATTTACACAGGTAATAGCCGGAGCTTTCTTCGGATTTCTTTCAACCTACGTGCAACTTTATTTATTCTTAAAATAAGTATGGCAGAAAAAAAAGAAATAGTAAACTTACTCGATGAGATAGCCGATTTTCTAGAATTTCATTCTGAAAATCCTTTCAAAATAAGCGCCTTCCGGAATGGCTCCAACACCATTCGAAAATTAAATGACGACATTAATGAATTAGTAAATTCCGGAGAACTAAAAAAAGTTAAAGGAATAGGGAAGGGGATTTATGCAGTTATTGAAGAATATTGCTCTCACGGATTCTCTACAGCGTTAGACGAGCTAAAAAAGGATATCCCCGATTCATTGGCTGAACTCTTTCAAATCCGCGGGCTGGGACCGAAAAAGATCTCTTTACTTTTCAATCAAGAAAAGATAAAAAGTATTGACGATCTAAAAACTGCTTGCAATGAAAATAAACTTTTATCCGTTAAAGGTTTTGGAGAAAAAATTCAGCAGAAGATTTTGGAAGAAATTGGTCAGATTGAAGAGAACAGAAATTATCTGCTCATCCATTTTGCCGAAAGGGAATCGGGGAAAATAAAAATTCTCTTCGATGAGCTCCCGGTAATAAAGAAATATGAGTTTACCGGTGAGATAAGAAGGACGAAGGAAGTTTACTCTTCGCTCGAAGTTGTGATCTTAGTTGAAAGTGATAAAGTAGATGAACTACTTTCTTCGTTTAAAGAGAAAATAACCCTTGATGTAATTAGTGGAGAAATACTCAAATCAAATACAGCAGTTAAACTTCCCTTAACAATTTATCTCGTTCACTCAGAAAATGATTTTACTGCCCGGCTTTTTGAAACTACAGGCTCGGAAGAATTTCTTACTAAACTTGGCTATGCTTCCAATAAGTTTCGCAGCGACAATGAAGAAGAAATCTTTTCTAAGATGAACGCTCAGTTTACTGCTCCGGAGATGAGAGAAAAAGATTTTTTTTCGATTTCAAATAAAGAACTTCAAATACCCTCCGACCTTACCAACGAACAATTAAAAGGATTTCTTCATTTTCACACTACTTATTCAGATGGGTTAAATTCAGTTGAAGAAATGGTTTCTTCAGCTATAAAACTTGGATATGATTATTTCGCAGTCTGTGACCACAGCAAAACAGCCGCCTATGCTAATGGTTTGAGTGAACACCGCATCTTAAAACAAAGAGGAGAAATAGTGGATATTAATTCCAGAACCAGATGGCGGTTATTGCAGGGAATTGAGTCAGATATTCTAACCAATGGCGAATTGGACTATCCTGAAGAGATTTTGCAAGAATTTCAGTTTGTAGTCGCTTCGGTTCACTCTAATTTTTCGCTTTCTGAGGAAGAGATGACGAGGCGAATCGTTAAGGCTATTGAAAATCCTTTTACAGATGTTTTGGGTCATCCAACCGGGCGATTGCTCTTACATCGAGCTCCATACAAACACAATATCAAAAAAATAATTGATGCATGCAGCCGTAATCAAGTGGCATTAGAAATAAACGCTCACCCCAACCGGCTTGATCTTGACTGGCGGAATATCTTTTACGCCCGAGAGCAGGGTTGTCTTTTTTCAATTAATGCAGATGCACATTCGCTTGACAATATCCTTCTGACAAAATATGGAGTTGCAATCGCTCGCAAAGGGGGAATTCAAACCAAAGAAGTAATTAATTGTTTTGACTACAAAACTTTTGTTAAATTCCTTAACCGAAAAGTGACAAGAAAAGTTGAGAGATATGAGTAGTTTAATCATGAGCGGGATAAAAGGGAAAATTGGGATTATAAAATTGAATAATCCGGCGAAAAGAAACGCCTTGTCTCCTGAATTGATCAAAGGTTTTCTTTCAGCATTAAATGAACTCGAAAACAATGATGAAGTTTTTGGCGTTATCATTACCGGCGAGGGGAAAGCATTTTGTGCCGGAGCCGATCTTTCTTATCTAAAAGATTTACAATCAAACTCATTAATTGAAAATGAAAAAGATTCCTCCCTTATGGCTGAACTATTTGTCTCGTTGTATGAATGTGACAAACCGACAATAGCGGCTTTGAACGGTGCGGCAATTGCCGGCGGGTGCGGGTTAGCTTTAGCTTGCGATTATATTATCGCAAAAAAAGATGCCGCTGCATTTGGTTTTACCGAAGTTAAAATTGGATTTGTTCCGGCGATAATTTCTTTTTTGGTTCTTAAAAGATTATCAGAAGCCAAAGCGCGGCAACTACTTATTGGCGGAAATATTCTTTCAGCGGAGGAGGCTCAAACTATCGGTCTAATAGATTTTGTTGATGAGGATGTTCTTAACTTTTCATTTAATTTAATGAATAATCTTTCTTCAAATTCAAAAACAAGTATTCGCGAAATAAAAAAAATGACCCGCGCAATTTCCGGAATGACCTCTAAAAACGCGGTTGAGTACGCCAAAAATATAAATGCACTTTCGAGAACCTCACAGGATTTTACAAACGGATTGAATACATTTCTAACTAACCATGGAGTGAAAAATGAAGAGTGATTTAGCAACTTTCATTCGCGATATTCCCGATTTTCCGAAAAAGGGAATCATCTTTAAAGATATTACAACCCTCCTCATGCATCCCGAGGCTCTGGCAAGCAGTTCAGCGATGTTTGTCAAATTAGCTAAGGGAAAGGGTATCTCTAAAGTTGCTGGAATAGAATCGAGAGGTTTTATTTTCGGCGGATTGATGGCTCATAAATTGGGTGCCGGTTTTGTCCCGATAAGAAAACCAAACAAACTACCCTCAGAAAAAATTTCCGAAACATACGCTTTAGAGTATGGAACAGACACTATAGAAATTCATACCGACGCTATTGTCCCCGGCGATAGGGTACTCTTGCATGATGATCTGCTTGCGACCGGCGGGACTGCCGCGGCAGCTATAAAACTGATTGAAAAACTTGGTGGAGAAGTAGTGCAGATTTCCTTTCTTATCGAGCTAGTCTTTTTAAACGGAAGGGAACGACTAAAAGGATATGATATTCAGTCGCTTATTAAATACGATGCCGAGTAATTCTTTTTTGTTTTCAAAATCATGTGGATTTGTTTAAGGCTTTTGCAGCGCTTATTAATTAATTATTGAGGCAGGCAAAAGAACAAAACCCAAGAACTTTTAAAAGATGAAAATAAAAAACAGCAATGGCAATATTTAGAATCGGCACCTGCAGTTGGAAGTATGATTCATGGAAAGGAATTATTTATTCGGCAAAAGCTGAACAAAATTATCTTGATGAATACTCGAAACATTTTAACACGGTTGAAATTGATCAGTGGTTCTGGTCACTCTTAAGCGAGAAGAGAATTATTCTTCCAAAGGAAACAGATGTTAAACTTTATGCGGATTCCGTTCCCGATGATTTCAAATTCACCATAAAAATTCCAAACAGTATAACATTAACTCACTTTTATAGGAAGAATAATGCCGAACCATTAAAAGAAAATCCTCATTTTCTTGATACCGGGTTGTTCAACTCATTCACTGATTCACTTAAGTCTATGAGTGATAAAATAGGTGTATTGATGTTCCAGTTCGAATATCTCAATAAGCAAAAGATGAGCGGTTTAGATGAATTCATTGAGAGAGTTGAACCATTCTTTCAATCATTGGATAGCACTCACACGTATGGCGTGGAGCTACGGAATCCAAACTATTTGAAGAAACCTTTCTTTGATCTTCTTGAAAGAAACAATCTCTCTATGGTTTTCTTGCAAGGTTATTTTATGCCGAATATCTGGCAGACTTTTGAAGAACACAAGGATCATCTATCCACAACAGTCGTAATCCGTTTACACGGTGGAGACCGAGCAGGTATGGAGGAAAAGACTAACAAAGTCTGGAATAAAATTGTCGAACCAAAAGATGAAGACATCGAGAAAGTTCGAAGAATGATTTACTCCCTGCGCCGGAAAGAAGTTGATCTTTATGTGAACGTTAATAATCACTATGAAGGGAGCGCACCGCTAACGATTGAAAAAATTAAGAGGCAAGGGGAATAGGGTACTTCTCCACAGAGGGCTTCACCTGCAGTGATGCAGCGAATAATGAGGGAGTTTTTTGATAAAGCAAAAGTGAAATTGAAAGGTTGGCTTCGATAACATTCTAATTAAGTAAAGTTCTCAATTAAAATAGTTGGTTTAAATGAATAAATATTTTGTAACAAGTATTTTCTTTTTCGTTATGCTGCCCTGTCTGGTTCTTGCACAAGAGTTTAAACAAAAGACCTCTTGCAACCCGATGGATATTTCCTATAAATACAATTGGGAACAGATCAATGACAAAATATCTTACCGCAGCGGTGCAGACCCGGTGATCGTGAACCACAAAGGAGAATATTTTTTATTCGTAACAATCTCAGGCGGTTATTGGCATTCAAAAGATTTAATCAACTGGAAATTTGTTGAACCATCAAAGTGGCCTATGGAAGATATTTGCGCTCCGGCTGCACTCTCGGTGAGAGATACACTTTATCTTTTTCAATCTACATTTCAGCAGCGTCCGATTTTCTTTTCTACAGAACCCGAAAAAGGGAAACTGCATTTTTTTAACAGGTGGTTACCGCAATTGCCCGATACTCTTGGTCCATGGGATCCTGCAATTTTTCATGATGCTGAAACCGACCGCTGGTTTATGTATTGGGGTTCCTCAAATCTTTTCCCCATTTACGGCAGCGAACTCGACCATAACAAAAAACTGATTTACACAGGAGTGATAAAGAAATTTATCTATTTACATCCGGAGTTACATGGCTGGGAACGATTCGGACCGAACCACACTTCCACAATAAAACCGTTTATCGAAGGCGCCTGGATGACCAAACACAACAAAAAATATTATTTACAATACGCCGCACCTGGAACCGAATACAATGTTTATGCTAATGGAACTTACGTTGGAAACGATCCGATGGGACCCTTTGAATATGCACCGAACAATCCCATCTCTTATAAACCCGGCGGATTTATGACCGGCACCGGACATGGAAATACGTTCCAAGATAATTATGGAAATTATTGGAATACGGGAACACCCTGGATAGCGATCAATTGGAATTTTGAACGGCGTATTGCAATGTTTCCTGCTTTCTTTGATAAAGAAGATTTGTTTTACGCAAACACTCGTTTCGGAGATTTTCCCCAATATCTGCCGAAGGGAAAATTGACAACCAAAGATGAACTCTTTACCGGATGGATGCTTCTTTCTTATAAGAAAAAAGTCACAGCTTCTACTGTTTGTGATACATTTAAAGTTTCAAGTGTTACGGATGAAAACCCGCGATCGTTTTGGGTTGCTCAAGAAAATAAAGCAGGAGAATGGCTTACCATCGATCTACAAGAAAAATGCGAAGTTAGAGCAGTGCAAATCCATTTTGCCGATTACAAGTCAGACATTTTCGATAACGATGCTTCGCGAGTTTACACGCAGTATAAATTTTATGCTTCGGTTGATGGAAAAGATTGGAAAATAATTGTTGATCTTTCAAAAGAAAAACAAGATAGACCAAATGGTTATTTTGAATTACCAAAACCGGTCACAGCACGATTCATCAAGTACGAAAATGTTTATATGCCTACTCCAAATCTTGCCGTAAGTGATATAAGAATTTTCGGAAAGGGAATTGGCATTGCACCACAGACTCCGGCAAACTTAAATGTAATAAGAGATAAAGATGAAAGAAA
>MNVA01000182.1 GCA_001871325.1 Ignavibacteria bacterium CG1_02_37_35 | reverse complement strand
TTTGTAAAGCCTTTTGTACAACATCAGGAACAAACTCGCTAACATCTGCCTTAAATCTCGCTAATCCAAGGATGATGCTTGGGAAAATGCTACCTGCCTGCCAGATTACCCGTAGAGAGGCAGGCGGGAATGGAAAAATGAAAAACAAACAGCACATTAATTTGTTTTGTTATGGTATTTTCTGTCAGCAGCCCACAGATTCATTTGTGGGTAATTTAACAGAAGAAAACTCTTAAAACCGATTTATCGGTTTACGATTTGAAAGCTCTATTATTACTCATGGGTGCGACATTGTTCTTCTCTTTGCTAACCCGCCTGCGGCGGGGAATGACCTTTTTATTTAATTCTACCCCATAGCTGAGGGCTGCTCTTCCCGGCGATTATCGTTAACATGTTAGTAATAACAGTTTTCTAAGCGCCTATCCAGTTCCTGAAAAGTTAAACCATTACAAATCTGTAAAAAAAACTGTCTTATACAAAATGGGAAGATCTAAAAATTTTCTCAAAGTTTGTAAAAATGGTGAAGCGTACCACGAATACGAGAAAGCTTGAGCAAAATTTCCACCACTTAATTGATAGTATTGAGGATGTGAAAATGCATTCGACGATCAGGTAATCTCTAAGAACTTTACGATAATGTCTCGGAATTTACAGTAATCGCATCGTGATCAGGAGTAATCTTAAAAAATGTTCAGAAATTTCAGCTATCAAACCAGCAATGGTACAACCTGGTAAAGTAACGAGATAGGTCAAGCAAGTAACCGCACTGATTTTTTTTTATTTTAAAACTATCGTTTCTTCTGATTGCTCAAAATTACCTATGCGAAGTTGGTAGATGTAATTTATTTTTGCTCATACTACTGTTTAATAAAATATCGGTAGAGATGTTTATATTTCTTTTAAGAAATATGAAGTTTTCAAAAGTAACCTTTTGTGTTTTGAGTTTGATTATAACATTATGTTCGTAAGGTCGTGAAACGTTACCTTTTCATCTTAAGCATCATCACTCCTATTTTATTCACGGGGTGTCTTCGCACATATTATCCGGCTGTTTATCAGTCATCTGCTTCTCCAATGGTATTTGAAACCAATAATGCTGCCACCGAATCCGGTAAATATCAGAGCGTTGATTTAACAATTTCGAAGGGGGATTACAAGAACGAATCTCTTCAGTTATTGCGGGGAAGTTACCTTATAGTTAATACTCGAGAATATCTAAATACTAATACAAGGTTATTCGGATATGGTGGTATTTATAATGTCGCCGGAGTTGAAAAGTATGATGGAAATTTTGTTGTATCTTATCCCAAGGAATTCAATGGTTCAAAAAGTTTCTTAGGTGCCGGGGGAGAGTTTGGGTTGAATCTTAACTTTAAAATATACGCGCTCAAAATTGGTGTTGGATTTACAGCGGGTTTCACAGCAGAGTTAGGTGACTATTATAATTTTAGGAAAAAAGCTGCAAGTCAAGGATTAATAAAAAGTGAACAGGGTTTTGTCTTCTTATCGTTTACTGCGTTCCCAATTTTAGCCTACGAAATTTCAGAAAAAACGGTTATATCAAGTCAGCTAAATATTGGTTTTCCCGGATTCATCTCTCCAAGTTTGATATTGAATAATGATGGTTCGGTTTATTGGTTAAGCTGGTTTCCGGATTCTGATGATAGGAACAATATTTTAGGGCATCGGCTGTCAATTGGTTTTATTACGGAGGTAAATAAATTTAATTTAGGTTTTTAAATGGTAGAATAATAAATAGGAGAATTGTTATGATAGATTTCAAAAATGCAACGTTTATTAAACTTAAACCCATTAAAATCGAAGAGATCATCGACATAATGCCGAAAATGTTTCTGGATGGTGAAAATGTCTTTGCAGCATTTCAAACTGTGAGAGATCAACTCGTCTTTACCGATAAACGAATAATTGCCGCAAATGTACAAGGAATAACTGGAAAGAAAATTGATTTTACTTCAATTCCCTACAGCAGAATACAAACTTTCTCCGTTGAAACTGCGGGACTTATAGACCTTGATTGTGAATTGGAGATATTCGTAAGTTCCATCGGTCCGATCCACTTTGATATTGTAGGCGGATTTGATCTTGTTGCGTTCGGCAAGCTAATAGGCAAATACATCCTTTAGAATTAGGAATTCCGCCAGAAGCGGACACGGTGAGAATTAGGAATTAGGAGGTTTTGAGTTAAATTTTATAGCAAAGAGTAAAGTTCTTAATTTGAATATCGAATATCGAACAGAGAATATTGAATTATAAAGTTTATTAACTCCATAAATTTTCCATCCTAATTCGTAATTCCTCATTCCTAATTATTTATTGCTCCTTCTTTTATCCAGGTTTTAATTCCATCAATCTGGTTTTTTGTTAATCCAGGATAACCGAACGGCGGCATGCTGCTTGAACCCAATTGACCTTCCACTGCCCAGACGAGGCGAGAAGTTTCCGGTTCGTAATCGTTAATAATTCCTGGAACATGTACATTTGCCCAAGTTGTTAAACTCAAACTTCCGGCGCGAGTTTCGTCATCATGGCATCCAGAACTTGTGCATTTGACATTAAAAACGGGTTGGATGTGTTTACCGAAAAGTACCTTTGATGCCGGAATGACTGCATCATCCACTTGTTGGTTTGTAACGGTATCTTTGCACCCGTTTAGAAAGGCTAAAAGGAATAGTGATACTACTGAAATCGAACCGAGTCTGTTTTTCATGGAACCTGATCGTTGTCTTCGTGATTGAGTTAATAGAATTCAAGTAAAAATTCCACCCAAATTTCAGCATAAATTTTTTAGAGAACAATGACAAAATGGTAAATCTTTTTTTTCCGTTTAAAACTATGGTAACGTTTCTAAGAAGAAGTTTAAGGGGAGCGCTATTTGATTTTGTCTAAAATAAATAGTTAATTTTGTTGTAGTAAATCGAAAACATTTAAATGCTAGACGAGCCTCCTGCTGTTCCCGATTAGGGGGATAGAATGCAACAAGGAATAAAGTAAAATAAATCCATCAGTTATCTATTACATGATCAATTATTAAATATTTATGACATTA
Source organism: Ignavibacteria bacterium CG1_02_37_35 (assembly GCA_001871325.1). GTDB lineage: Bacteria > Bacteroidota > Ignavibacteria > Ignavibacteriales > Ignavibacteriaceae > UBA1563. Next base: position 24,358 of record MNVA01000182.1, on the reverse strand, counting down.
AAAAGACCGGTAAACTCCACTATTCAGATCATTCAAACCGTGAGAGTTCATCAATTTGGAAATAATAAAAACAATAAAAAAGATAGTAAAAGAGAGAGGATCACAGAGGGAAAAACAGAAAGCAATCAGCTTCAACAGAATAAACTTTATCAGGAGATTCTGGAACCTCACTTAGATCATATGAAAAATTTGAACATGCTATGAAAAATCCCTTCCTAAAATTACCTCTTTGCATCCAAGGGAAACAGTGAATAAATAATTATAAACAAATAGATAAAATTGCTATGGTAAAATCTACAGTAACGCTCAAACTCGTAATTGGTTTATTTTTGCAGAGTGTTTTCATGATATGCAACGCTCAACAAACAAGAATGGATATCAACGATGCCATTTTATCAGCCTTAAAAAACAACACTACCGTTCGCATAGCCAATATGGATGTTGTCAAAGCCGAAGCCGCAGTTAAAGAAGCATATGGATATGCTTATCCAACCATTGATTTCTCAACGGACTTTTCACATTTTCTAACAAAACCATTAACGGCTTTTCCCGATTTTGAGGCGCTTCTAAATAATTTAACCTACAAAGTGCTGTTCGATGAAGGAGTGCTTCCTCAGGACGACAATAAATATCTTCCGATGTCAACAAAACTTCAGTCCTTTGCTCAAACAAATAGTTTCGAGTCAAAATTTACCATTACCCAGACACTGTTTAGCTCGACTGTATTCCGTGGTATTGGCGCCTCACAAATTTATTTGGATCTGTCGAAGGAGAAACTTAAATCAGTTGTTGCCAAAACCATTTCGGATGTTAAAAAATCATTTTATGGAGTGCTATTAAGTACGGAACTTCTGAAGATTGTTGAATCAAGTTTGAAAAACGCTGAAGAAAATTTCGCCGATTTAGAATCTCATTACGAACAAGGATTGGTTTCCGATTTTGATAGACTTCAGGTTGAAGTGCAAGTCGAAAATATTAAACCTAAGGTTTTAGAATTGAAAAAAGTTTTGCATGATTCTCAGAATGGGTTAAAAATATTACTGGGACTGCCTCAAAGCGCCGATATTGTCTTAGCTGGCTCACTGAATTATTCAGACGAAATAATCATTTCGGAAGATGATGCGATTGCCTTTGCTTCTGAAAACAATTATGACCTTCGCACGCTGCTGAATAAACGAAAAGTGGATGAAGCTTTCATCGCCCTTGAAACATCAAACTACTGGCCTATGCTCACTGCTTTTGGTAATTATTCATATGCGGGTTCTTCTGATGACCTCAAGTTCAGCACATATAATTATACACTCGTCGGACTTAATCTACGAATAAATCTTTTTAACGGATTGAGAACAGCTCGACGCGTTGAGCAGGCGGAAATCGGAGTAAGACAATCAGGCGAGCAAATAATTTTGACAAAGGAATTTCTTATTCAGCAGATCAAAAGCAAGCTCTACGAGCTAAACAGAGTGAGGTCTGAAATCAATGCGCTGGAGCGAACAATCAATCTTGCCTCTAAAGCTTACGACATTTCGCGGGCAAGATTTAATTCAGGAGAAGGGACACAGCTTGAAATAAAAAATGCCGATCTGGAGTTGAACACTGCGAAAACGAATAGACTTCAGTCTGTTTACAGTTATCTAACTGCAAAATCAGATTTAGATTTGTTGCTCGGAAGAATTGATGAAGAGTATTTCAAATTCATGAACGATCAACTCGAAAAATAAATTTTTATTAAGGAGATAAATAAAAATGACTTATGTAAAAGCACTATTTAACCTTGCTTGTTTTTCCGTAATGATGATGAGCGGAATGTTGATAACTGGATGCACCTCCGACGATACCGCTTCTAAAAGTATGTCGCAAATACAGGCTGAAGAAGGAATTCCGGTTACGGTTGAAACGATTGTTAAAACAAGTTTTTCAAAAGAACTTTCTTTTTTTGGAAAACTATACGGCATAAAACAAACCACCCGTGGAGCGCTAATCGGCGGAAAAATTGAAAATGTTAAGGCTTCCGTCGGGCAGTATGTAAAAAAAGATCAAGTAATAATTGAGTTTCCTAAAAATGCTCCTTCAATCGGTTATGAACAAACATTAACCGCTTACGAAGATTCTAAAAAAAATTATGATCGTGTAAAAGCATTATTTGATGTTGGAAAAGCTTCTCAAGCAGCATTAGATGGTATTGAAGCTAAACTTGCAGTTGATAAGCGAAATTATGAAACCCAAAAGCAGTTGATCATGGTTGAGGCGCAATTCGACGGTGTGATTACTGAATTAAAAGTCAAAGAAGGGGACAATGTCGCCGCCGAAGCAGCGTTGTTTACTCTGGCTCAGACAAATATTATGAGAACAAAAATATGGGCATCGTTAGAGGAGATAAACCAGATCAAAAAAGGAATGAATGCCGCCATCAAACAGAACGGATCAAAATTTCCAGGCAGAGTTATTGACGTTTCTTTAAGCGTTGACCCGTACACGCAATCATTTTATGCGGAAGTTGAATTCAATAATCCTAAAGGGGAATTGAAAGTCGGAAGCACGGTTGAGGTTACAATCAGCACTTATCAAAACTCACAAACCCTATCAATTCCAAGACATTTAGTTTTGAAGGACGAAAACGGGATATATCTGTTCCTGGAATACAACGGCAAAGCAGTAAAAAGATATATTACTGCACAAGGAGAAAATGGAATTGATTGTGAGGTTAAGAGCGGTTTGAGCATCGGTGATAAGTTGATTGTAAAAGGTTCATCCCAATTGTCGGATGGTTCTAAAGTAAAAGTTATCAAGTGAGAGGATGAATTATGCAGATAGCTAAGCTCTCTATCGAACGACCGATCATGACTACAATGGCAATCCTTGTGTTCATTATTTTTGGCGGGATTGCATATTTCAGTCTCAACCTAAATAACATGCCCGATATTGAAATACCTTACATTACAATATTTACAACTTATCCCGGCGCCGGACCAAAAGAAATTGAGACATTAATTACTAAAAGAATAGAAGAGGTTGTGTCAACCGTAAGCGAGTTGGAAAGAGTTGAATCCTATTCTTTGGATGGAGTATCAATTTCCATTCTTGAATTTAAGATAGGGAAAAATGTAAATATAGCGAACCAAGAGGTTAAGGATAAGGTTGATGAGATCATCAACGATCTACCCGATGACGCGCAAAAACCGGTTGTTCAAAAAGTTGATTTCCGTGCTTTCCCAATAATGAATCTTGTTCTCAGTGGAAAAAATGATCCGCGAGAGCTCTATGAAATTGCGGACAAAACTTTGAAAGATCGGTTTTCCCAGATTCAAGGTGTAGCAAAAGTTGATATAAAAGGAGGGCGACAGAGAGAGATTCGAGTTATACTTGATGACCGCGTGATAAACGAACAACTTATTTCATTACCTCAACTGATGATGATTCTAAAATCGCACAACATGAATATTCCTGGCGGTTACTTTCAAGTTCGCGATCAAGAATTTACGGTACGCATGCAAGGAGAGTTCAACGATATTGAGGAAATGAAAAAATTGCAGATTCCAACAGCTTTTGGCAACAGGAAGTTGGGGCAGCTTGCCAGAGTGGAAGATTCCGGGAAAGATGTCCGCCAGAGATCAATTTATTTTGATGCACAGAAAAATTACCGGAATGAAAATGTTGTGAAGTTAGGGATAATAAAAAGTCCGGAAGGGAACGTTGTTAAAGTAGCCGATGCAGTCAGATCAATTCTTCCTGAAATTCAAAATGCTTTACCCAAGGGAATGAGGTTAGAAATAGTTAACGACGATTCCGATTTCACCAGAGCAAGCGTTAATGATGCAATGGGCAATATCATTCTCGGTGTCATTTTTACCTCGATAGTTTTATTCCTTTTTCTAACCCAGCTTCGATCAACATTTATTGTCGCTCTCTCAATGCCAATTTCAATCATCTCAACATTCGTTTTAGTAAAAGCCTTTGGGCTCTCGCTCAATATGATGTCATTGATGGGACTTTCGGTTTCAATTGGTGTGTTGGTGGCTAATTCCGTTGTCGTCATAGAAAATATTTTTCGGCATAAAGCCATGGGCAAAAGTAACAAAGAAGCTTCATTGGATGGGACTAAAGAGGTTATGGTTGCAGTACTTGCTTCCACGTTAACAAATTTAGTAGTGTTTCTGCCTATAGCAAATATGTCTTCAATGGTTGGAAAATTTCTTGTCGAATTGGCATTGACCGCTACATTCGCAACAATATTTTCTCTCGTTTTCTCATTTACATTAACACCAATGCTGGCTTCGTTGATGCTTCCTAAAGTTAACAAACCCAATAAGTTTTCCGATAAACTCAATGCAGTTTATGATTCATGGGATGCGAAATACAAACGGCTGCTTGTTATTATTCTAAAAAACAAAAAAAGAAGTTGGATCACTGTTGGAAGTTCCGTTTTGATTTTCATTATAGCGACAATGTTTTACGCACCCCGGATCGGGTTTGAATTTTTACCTCAATTCGATGATGGAAAAATTAAAATAGAAGTTGAATTACCGGAGGGATACAATCTTAATGAAACAGCCGGTGTCTTAAATTCAATTGAAGATCGAGTGAAGAAACACCCGGAAGTAAAATATTTACTTACTAATTTAGGATACATAAGTGATCTGAATACCGGTACGAACATGGCGAGGATGGATGTTCAATTAATTGATGTAAAAGCTCGTGATAGCAAAATAAAAAGTATGATTGATTTGTTTGTAAGGGAATTGGCTGATATTCCAAACGCGAGAATTGTTGTTGATTACGGCTCGAGCAGCGGTATGGAAGGAGCTCCGGTTCAGTTTTATTTACAGGGGCAAGATTTATCTAAATTGGAAGAGTTGAAAGAGAAAGTGGTTGAGAAAGTAAAATCAACCCCGGGTTTGATAAATTTTGACAACTCTTCACGAGCCGGAAAACCGGAAATTACCGTCTACCCAAAACGTGAAGTTTTAGCCGAAGCCGGAATATCTGCCCAGGAAGTTGCGTTGACATTGCGTTCATCAATTGAAGGGATGGAATCCTCCAAGTATAGAGAACTGGGTAACGAATATGATATTACCATTACTTTAAATGATGAATCGGTAAATACGCCTCAGAAAATTGGGAACATTCCTATCGTTTCGCAACGAGGAGTCGTTTACAAATTATCTCAGCTTGCTGAAATTAAATTCACACAAGGTTACAGCAAGATACTTCACGCCAATAAATACACGGCAATTTTGTTTTCGGGTTCTCCTGCAGCAAATGTTCCCCTCGGCAATGTTACTAATGAAATTGATAAACGGTTAAAGGAAATGAGTTTTCCGGAAGGGTATAAATTTGCATGGGGCGGCAATACGCGCATGATGAATGAAATGGTTTTGGATATGTTATTCGCATTTGTCCTGGCAGTTCTGCTGACGTATATGCTTCTCGCCGCTATGTTGGAAAGTTTTGTGCAGCCAATTTATATATTAATCACTTTGCCGCTTGCTATGATAGGAGTGTTCGCTTCTCTTTACCACACAAATGTTTCATTTGGAATTACTTCACTGATGGCCATTGTTATGCTTGTTGGTATTGTAGTCAACAATGCCGTTCTTATGCTGGACTATGCGAATCAATTAGTACGGGAAAGTAATATGAGCATAAAAGATGCTTTAATTGAAGCGTGCCCGACCAAGCTTCGCCCGATCATCATGTCTTCTCTCGCATTAATACTTGGTATGCTTCCCATGGCTCTTGGAATTGGCGATGCAGGTAAAGAAATGAGAACTCCGATGGGAATTGTTTCTATCGGAGGTTTAATCGTATCTACAGTACTAACTCTTGTTGTTATTCCAGCTATTTTCTATGGATTCTCAAAGAGAAAGAAAATTATTGCCGAATAAGTTTGGACTGATTATTTGTATTTAACAAATTTACAAAAGAATTGAAAGAACTTTTCTAAGTGCCTACGTTTTTTGCTATAAAAAAAAACTAAGGGAAAATTTAATAATGAATATCGAACAAGAAATTTCGAATAATGAAGTTGAAATATAAATTGCTTTCACTTCGCCCGCCTCTGGCGGGCTTGTTCATTATTCGATATAGAATTATCGTTTACATGTTAGCAATAGTGATTCTCTAAGTGCCTCTTCCTTTCAACTTAAAATCCATAATTATGTACTTCCGTTGCAGTTTGCCAATTTCGAACTTCCGGGTGTCGCCGCCCGAATTAAGCGTATTGTTGCTGAATTTGTGCATAGCAAACTTCTCCTTGTCCTACTGACGGATTGTTGTATGACCCGGAGTCTAAAAGTGGGATTCCGCAACTTAGAATGGCGGGTTTTAAGTCTTTATAAATTTCAAAATTATTTTCAAAACTTTGTTGAATCATTGGATTAGAAAACTGCTGGTTTTTTTTAGTAACTAATTTTATTTTTCCACCCTTCATAGAAATTAGTCTTTTGCAGCTTATCAAAACGCCTGTATAAGTAGAATCAAAGAAGTCAACTTTAGACATATCTAAAACAATATTCATGTATCCAGTTTCAATAACATTTTGAAGATAATTATAGAAAAGGATTGCTTCTCTCTGAACTGCCATGTGCAAATTAGCTATGATAACCAGAACATTTTTATAAAAGTAACTCTCATAATCTAACGAGATAGTTCTGTGTGTAAGAAAATATTCAAACGCTTCGTCATCATAACCGAGAGGGATTAACTCACCAGATGGATTTTGTACATCTTCGTTAAAAATTTGCGGAAGAATTGGTTCTTCCTTTTTTTCCAACTCCAAGATATTTTTATCTTCAAAAATGTTAGAATTTTCAAAATCTAAATCCCTGGTGGTTGAAACTTTTCTCAAATTCTCTTCAGTAATTTGATCGTTTTCTTTTATCACGGGTTGTTCTGCAAAAAAACTGCCCGAAGATTCAGAAAGGTTTTCGAAATTTTTAAGTTCGTCTATTTTTTTCTTTACACTATTTAAAAGATCATCAGCATTAAAAGGTATTGTAATATAATCATCAACTCCAATGGATACACCCTTTCGAATATGAGACGAATCTGAGTTTGTACTTAAGAAAACAAAAGGAATTGTTCGTGTACTATCGCTCAGAGCCAATTTTTCAAGCACCGAATATCCCTCTAAGTCAGAAAGCATGATATCACAAACAATTAAATCGAGACTGTTACTAAACGCTTTTTCAATTCCATCCTTACCGTTAGAGGCAATAACAACGTTATAACCGTTTCGTTTAAAAATTGAATGAAGATTGTCTCTCGTATCGGGATCATCCTCAATTACCAGGATAGTCTCTTTTTCTTCATCGGACAGAGCAATTGAAGAATAAATAACTTCAAGTAAACTCTTTACTTTAAAAGGTTTGGTAATATAATCTTTAGCGCCAAGTTCTAATCCTGTTTGGATATCAGCAGAATCTACTTGTGCACTCAAAAAGATGAAAGGGATAGATCTTGTAGGTGCATTCATTTTCAGAACCTTAATTACAGAAAACCCGCTCATATCAGGAAGCGCGATATCGGATATAATTAAATCGGGTGGGTGTTTAAGACACATATGCAGGGCTTCTTTTCCCGTTTGTGAAAGTAAAATATTGAAATTTTTTTTAGATAAAAACATACTCAAGTTGTCGCTTAAAGAAATATCGTCTTCAATAATGAGAATGTTTTTCTTTGTTAATGTAGTCATATTCTTAACTTGCCTCCTGGATTGGAAATTTAACATAAAATGTAGAACCAATTTCTGCTTCGCCTTCAAACCAAATTTCACCATTTAATAACTCGGTCGAACTTTTAACAATTGCCAAACCGAGACCGGTACCGGGAATCTCTTTGGCATTAATCCCTCTGAAAAAAGGGCTGAACAAATTAATCCGGTCGTCTTGTCTAATTCCGATGCCGTGGTCTTCGATGGATATTAAAACTTCAGTACCAATTTCTATCCTCATTTTTATTTCATTTTGTTTACGGTTATACTTTATCGCATTGGTAAGTAAATTCAAGATTATCTGACGCAAAAGTTTTTCATCACTCTGCATGAAATGTTGCCGCACATTACTGTTAAAAAGGATTTTGGGCGCTTCTTTGTAAGAAATACTTACTTCTTCGATAAAGAGTTTACATAAACTGATAATCTCAATAGCTTCAAATTTTACGAGATATTTTTCACTATCGGTTTTGTTGAGTGTAAGGATGTCGTTCAATAATTCAGTAAGTGTATCCACCGATTTTTCAATCCTACTGAACAGCTTTTCTTTCTCTTCAGAATTCATCTCGTCGCTAAATGAGTGGAGCAAGTCGGTTGACGATAAAATCGTACTAAGCGGCGTGCGAAACTCGTGAGAGATCATTGATACAAACTGCGATTTAATGTCTGCGAGCTCTTTTGCTTTTCTATTCGCCTCCATTACTGCTTCTTCGGCTAATTTTCGGACAGTGATATCTTCAATCCTTCCCATAAATCTTATCGGGTTGCCATCGTCATCTCTTAAGACTACTTCCCCTTTACTTAAGACCCATTTAAGTTCGTTTTTACAGGTTTTAATTCGATGTTCGACGTTGAATTCAGGAGTTAAACCGGCGATATGATTTTTTATTGCTTCTTTGAATTTATGTTTGTCAGCCTCCACAATCATACTTTGGTAACGGGTGAAATCACAATTTTTGCATTTTTCTGAATCAAGGTCGAATAGTTCGCAAAGATTTTTGTTAGAGAAAACTTCTTCCGATAAAAAATTTACATCCCAAAAACCTTCTTCGCTTATATCAGTTGCTTGTTTACCCCAGGTAATTTCGTCGTGGAAATTATTTTTAACTTCAAGCGGTTTAGAAGATCTTAATTTGTTGTCAAGGGATAGCTCATCTGAAGAAACGATAGCGCTTTTATTTACTCCCAGTGTAGAGTAAGAATCTGCAAGGCTTAGCGACACGTCTGGCGAACTAATGTTTTGGGGAAGAATGTTGTTTTGTATTGAAGATGCCTGCTCAGTTTCTTCCTCATTAATATTTTTTAACGGGGATATTTTTAATGAAAAATTACTTCCCTTAGACTCTTCTGCTTCACGTATTAAATAATTCATGCTATCCATAATTATTCCAACTTACTCCATTATAAAAATTTTATACAGTTCAGTTAAAAAAATGTATACTCTTTTTTCCATTTTAAACTTTTCTTTACTTCAATAAAAACTTAAACCCGAACAAGGAATTCACTTAATATTTTTTTTTTTGGATTTAAGCTGTTGCAAAAGTACATTCAGAAACCTTATAGGGGAATACCAAGTTTAGGGTATTCATAAGGAAAAGGCTAAAATACCCTATTATAGGTAGATTTAGGGTGGTGTGACACTTGGAGAGCAGCAGCACTAAGAGGGATTATTCCACTACCCAGGACAAGCCAGAACCAAATTGACAGAGATGAATGACTGAATAAAAAGCATTCATCCATTCATCTTCATTCATTCATTCTTTCTTTCTATCTGTCTCATTAATATTCTGCCTGGTATCCCATGATTTATACTGATAATGCACTTATTATATTGCCGGGTAATAAAAATACCCTATTCTTGGTATTTTCAATTTCCAATAAATGTTTTATTTATAAGTATTAAATTATAAGTTAATTTACCGATACATCCGCTAACCCGGTTTAAGAAAGACAATATGACTACTCTCTGGATAATAGAAGATAACATTTCATTTTCACACATGATACGCACTGCCCTTAACCAAAGTGATTGGTGTAAATGTGAACATGAATTTACAAATGTGGCAGATGCCCTTAAATTGCTTTCGATGGGAAAATCTCCCGACGTTATTTTAACCGATATTAATCTCCCTGGCATGAATGGTATTGATGGTATAAAAGCAATAAAATCAATTGTTAAAGAAATTGAAATTATCGTCCTGACCGTCTTTGATGATAATGAAAAACTGTTTGACGCAATATGCAACGGAGCCAACGGGTATCTTCTTAAAAACTCTTCCCCTGATGAAATACTTGATGCTATAAAGATAGTTGTGGACGGAGGATCTTCAATAAATGCCGGACTTGCACGAAAAGTCTTCAACATCTTTTCCGCAATGAAGCAAACAGAAAATACGTACGGGCTTACAAAAAGGGAGACAGAAATTCTTAATTATCTTGTTGATGGGAAAACCGTAAATGAAATTGCTAAGATTACTTTTACCAGCCCCCAAACTGTGCAGACTCACATTAAAAACATATATCATAAAGTTCATGTAAATTCCAGAGGGGGACTTGTATCAAAAGCCTTAAAGGAAGGGCTTGTACCGAAGGGAGTCTTTACTAAGAATTAAAATTAATATCAATTTTTCAATGGAACTTCAAGTGTTATTTTCGTTCCATTTCCGCCATTACTTTCAATTAATATTTGCGCGCCAATTAACGCCGCCCTATTTCTAAGATTGCTCAATCCTGCGCCCGGAACGATCTTTTCTTCACTAAACCCTTTACCATTATCGGCAATGATCATAATAAATTTTTTCTCTTTCGCGGTTAATAGAATGTTCACTTCGGTAGCCTCTGAATGCTTGATTACATTATTCAACGTTTCTTTAAAAATAAGGAAAATATGTCTTCGCATATTTAAGTCAGGCAAAAGATCAAATATCCGCGCCTCATCTCCTGCAGAGTCAAAACTGTAATTCAATCTAAAAAGCATCTTCGAAGCAAGTTCCTTCATCCTAAGCACTAAGTCTTCGGATTTATCATGAAAAGGATTTATAAACCAAACAATATCCCGTATTTTCTCCGTGGTTATTCCCGCGGTGTACTCAATATTCTGTAACTGTTCTTTTGAATCATCATCCAAATTCTGATTTTTCATCATCAACCTGCTCTGTAAAGAAATTGCGCTAAGGTTGCTTCCAATTTCGTCATGAAGATCTGCCGCTATTTGATTTCGCATGATTGCTTTTTCTTTTTCTTTTTCGACTCTTAACAAGTTAAATCTATAACCAACAGTTCCGCCTAAAATTAAAGCTTCCCATAATATTCCCAAATTAATTGCATTTTGAGTCCAGAAATTAAAAGGTAGAGGAAAAAAATTATTTCGGGTGGAAGTGGTTATCAAGACACCTGCGGCAACTCCAAATATAGCAAGCAGATAATATTTTGAGAGATAATTCCCCTTTTTTAACGAGATAATACAGACAAGAATTCCAAGTAAATAATAACTAATAATGCTGGCGGCCAATATTGCTGCCAACCATGGTATATGGAATGCAAACGTACAAATGTAAAAGAATGGTGCTAAAACAGTAAAATAGGTAAGCGCTTTATATGCCCACGGCATAGTCAATTTTGTATTTAAAAATGCCCGTGTGAAGAGTAACCAGAATACGCCGCCTAGCGTGGCGGCGCCTAATGGTAAAATAAAATAATCTTGCGAAAAAGTGCGCCCGATTATATCAGAATAATAACCCTGATAGACAAAAAGGTAAAGTGAAAAAAACAATATATAAAGGACATAATGAATATAAACTTCTTCCTTTATTGAAAGATAGAGAATGATATTATAGAGTATTAATAAAAAACTAATACCAAATATGACCGCATGGAAAAAATTTCTTTTTGAACTTCGGATAACATATTCATTTGTCGTAACCAAATTGAATGAAAGGATAAACTGTGATTTGGTCTGAACCCTTAAATAAACGGTATCAGGTACATTTTTTTGAATTGGGAAGCCGGCTACAAAATCAGATATTTTTATACTTTTCTGCTTTACCGGAACCATACAACCGGCTTTTATTTCAACATAATTATTTCCTTCGTTATTTAAATCTTTGTAATAGAGTCGAATGTCTTCTATAACCTGTTCATTATTTACAAGAAGCCATGTACTATTGTTATGAAATCCTTTAATAACTGCAAATTGAAAAGAGGTTGTATCCAATACAATAAATCTAGCCCAATATGCTGATGTTGTAAATCTTAGGTTGAGGGTTGTTTTATTTACGTAAGAATATTTGTCCCTCATCGAGTCCGAGGCAGCTTCATTAATGCTAAACTTATGTTCTTTATCTTCAAGAATGGATAAATAACCTCCCAGCGAATAATTTTCTATACCGCTTTCAACAATTAATTTTTGCTGCGAGAAAATGTTCTCAGCGCAAATTGCCGCAAGAACGAAAACAAATGTTAACACTTTGAATGTAGAGATCAATTATTACCTTATTGATTGAACGAACAAAGATTCGGTGCAATTAATACTTCATCTTCTCAACAGAAAGCTAAGGATAAATATTTCTTCAGGCAAGTATGTTTCTGTAATATCGGTTGTGTAAAGTCGAGCAGTTAAATTATATAAAAAGATTGGCTGTAGTTTTTAAGCGGCATTCCGGTTCCTTGATGCCGCTTATTGTTAATTTAGTTGAAATTATTAAAACCGGTAACTGAATGTAACTAACATTTTATCCGTGGTAATATCCTGATAAACTCTTGATAGGTTTGTTCCGTAATTGTCTCCGTACGTTTTCCACCAACCGTGTGCATAGGCAACATCAACGGCGAAAGTCTCATCCGCTAAAAATCCAATACCGCCTGTTAAATATTTCCTGCCGAAATCAGAAGGATCGCCTTTATAAGGGGAAGGTTGGGAAATAAATCCGCCGCGGACCCGCACACCAACCCGGGGGATTGTGTATTCCAACCCGATATTAATGGCAGCCACAGCACGAAGTAATTCTTTCATATCTTTATTCAAACTTGCAAAATAACTTGTCGAAATACCTTTAGGGTTGCTGAATTGAGTTTGAGTGTAGTCGGTCAAGGTCGCTTCACCCGAAAAAATCAATCCTTTTACAGTTACAGAAGCTGCTCCGGTAAAGACAAATGGAGTTGTGATATCATATTCAACTTTATCACTGAAATAATCCTTCAGATCCGAAGGGAGATCCACAATGTTACTTCCAAACTCTGAACGAGCGTCGAAGGTGTAGGTTTCCTTAATAGTATAGGTCTTTGGTAATTGTATAGTCGCGCCAAAACGTGCAAGTTTAGAGAGCTGGTACAGGGTTCCGATTTTTAAATCCCATCCGCTTATTTCCCAATCCAGGATATCATTTCTATAGAACGTAGTAAAGTTTTTAGTGAAAGAATTTCCGGGCGCTGTTTCAGTTGTGTCATAATTCCCTTTAGAATCATCTTCATAATATTCGCGGTTGCTATTGAATGTTCCGGAATTTACATTTAACGAAGCACCGACATATAAATTTTTAGAAACTTCCATCGAGCCAGAAAAAGTCCAACTATCAAGTCCACCTTCTTGTAACGTTGTTCCGCTTTGATTCAGATTCCCATTTATGGTTGAAACGTTTCCATTATCATCACTTAAAAATAAATTGTAAGGCACCGAATTTTTATAAGATTGATCATCTATCGGAGTTTTGGCTTCTTCTAAATATTGTATCATCGAATGACTGCCAAAATTAAACCCGTTAAATTTTAAAGCTGAAGTTAAATCTTTGCTTTTATTGTACGCCATTCCGAAAACTAAACTTCCTTGTAAAGTAGGGAATGGGAATACAAATCCTATCTGGTTAAAGTTAGTAGCGCTGCTTGAGTAATCGGTTTTATTATTGTAGAGAGCTGCATTATTGTTGAAGTTGAAATAATCCAAACCGCCTGCAACCTCTATCCTTTTTATTAATCCCAAACCGGCGGGATTAAAATACATTGCCGAAGCGTCGTCACTTATACCGTTATAAGCATTTCCCATTCCTAACGCTCTCGCCCCGACACCTAACCCGCTTTCTGAAACGCGTAATGCATCGCTAATTGTTTGAGCTTGACTGACTACAGAAAAAATAAAAATTGTTAGCAATAAAACTTTAAGAACTTTCATACTGTTTATCTCCTTGGAGTATCGGAAGAACGGCTTCCGTCATTATTTCGTGTATCGCGTGAATTAGAAGAGTTTCCTTTTTCTCTTTCCTTTGTTGTACTCTCTGTCTTTGTAGATGAATTATCACCATCGGTTGTTGGCGGATTAGTGCTTGGAGGTTGATCACGACTTGGCGGTGGTGGATTAGTGTCGAGGAGTATAGGTATTTCCGGTGTTCCTCTGTCTGTCGTGCCGCCGCTTCTTAATAGAGTTTCTTGTGTGTCTCTCACCCTAACCGGGGTAACAAAGCTTGGCGGCGGCGGAATTGTGTACCACCAGGGAATTTCATAATAAGGTGAATATTCACCATAATAAATTTCCTCATAAAAAGAATCAGAGTCTTCACGAAGTTCCTTTGTGGGGAAGGCAACATCGGGTGTCCAAAGCACTGTATAACATCCTTGAACAGCGATCATCGTAATTCCGAAAGCAAGAAGTTTAAGCGCTTTCATAATTATCTTCTCCGGTCGCTTGAGCCACGGCTGCTGCCTCCGCTGCTTCTTGAAGATGAGGAAGAAGATGATGATCTTGAAGATGATCCCTTGTTACTGCTTCTCGGAGCTTGATAACTTGGCGAGGATGATTCTCTTCTTGGTGAGGAATAACTGCTGTTTCCTTTCTTCCTCTTGTCTGAATTATCTCTGCTTGGAGAAGCTGATTCCTCTTTTCTTCTATCGCTTCTAACATTTGGCGAAGCGGACTCTCTCGTGTTCGGTTTTACTTTTCTCACTTCGTCGGAATTGCCGGTTGAAGAATTTTTATCTTTTCTTAAGATTTCCTGATTCCTTGCTGCAGGCTGATCAGAGTTCTTTTTAACTCTTACCGCATCACTACTTTCGGATGATCGCCCGGGTCTCTCATTTGAAATAATTGTTCTATCACTTCCCGTGTTATTTTTGTCTCTGTTTCTGAGTACGGGAGAACTTTCACGGGTTACCCCTAATACATCTCTTTTCAAGGTTTCTGTTCTTGCCCTATCTCGGCTTAAAGATGTTTGGATAAGATCTCTTGTGGCTCTGTCTCTCAAGGTGGTGGTTCCTCTTCCGCCGTCATTATTTCTTAATCGGTAGGAGGTGGTAGTTCTTTCTTTATAAATTGATCCGCTGTTCCAATAGGAGTTATTGTTGTAACCTCCATAATATCCGCCGTAATAATAATTGTCATAATAATAGGGATTATAATATGCAATTACCGGGGGATAATATCCATACCACCATGGGTCGTAGCAGAAGGGGTCCCAATAAGGTCCGTATGAAAAACCTATTGAAAAAGAAGGATAGTAATTATGCCAGAGATATCTTCTATAACCGGGGTAATATCCGTCATAATAATTGTTTATCGTTACGTCCGATTCACCATCTGAGTAAGTTTCGGAATCATTGTCGGAATAATTATCATCCCGATTTTGATCGTGAGAATATTCGTAATCATCTTGATGCCGGTTACGAAAATCAACTTGGGTGTAACATCCGTAAAGGGAGAACATTACAAACACGATTGCGATTGGTAAAAAATATTTTTTCATGGCAAATTTCCTTTTTCTTCTTGCTGCAAAATAGCAAATACCGAGCCTAATTTTTAGGGCTAAAATCGAGTTGTATTTAGAAATGTTTTTAAAACTGTATAGTAATTAATGCAAACATGTTCATTTGAATGAACAGAAGCAAAGCGGCTAAAATATTATTGTTCCAATCCGTAATCTTTAATTTTTCTATAAAGAGTGGAAAGCCCCAGGTTAAGTTGTTTAGCAACTTTTTCTTTGTCAAATTCGTTAGTTTCCAGTGATTTCAAAATAAAACCTTTTTCAACTTTTTTAATAAAGTCATCAAGCGACCCAGGCTTTTCAGGAATAAGTGCGTCCTTTGACAGGTGCATTGATTGAGGCAAATCTTCAATCGTAATGTATTCATTCTTCGCAAAAATTACGGCGCGTTCTATTATATTTTCTAATTCGCGAACTTCCCCCCGCCATTCATAATGCAGTAACGCACGCATGGCTGAACTCTCGACTCCCTTAACGTTTTTTCCGATCTCTTTTCGGTATTTGTTGACAAAATGATCTGCCAGGATTGGAATATCTTCGGCTCTTTCTTTAAGAGAAGGGAGGTTCAGTTCAACTACGTTTAGTCTGTAAAAAAGATCTTCGCGGAACCTGCCGGATTCCACTTCTGCCTCTAATTTTTTGTTTGTTGTAGCCACAAAGCGAACGTTGATCGGAATTGAGTAGGTGGTTCCAACGGGTGTGATTTCTTTTTCTTGAATAACGCGAAGGAGTTTTACTTGCAGCGGTAAAGGCATTTCACTAATTTCATCGAGGAAAAGCGTTCCGCCGTCCGCAGCTTTTAAGTATCCTTCTTTGTCTGATATAGCGCCGGTAAAAGCTCCGCGCTTATGTCCAAAGAGTTCGCTTTCAATTAAGTTTTCCGAAATGGCTCCGCAGTTTACAGCAACGAATGGTTTGTTTTTCCTTTTACTGTTGAAATGAATTGCGCGTGCGACAAGTTCTTTCCCGGTTCCTGAGTTACCGGTGATGAGTACGGTGCTTTCTGTTTCAGCGACAGTTTGAATCATCTCAAACACTTTGTGCATAGCAGGGGACTTTCCAACGAGTTCAGAGAAATCATAATTGCGCTGAATCTCTTTCCGTAAAAGTTGATTTTCTGAAACGAGATTTTTTATCTCGAACAGGCGCTTGATTTTGATAAGGATTTCGTCAAACTCAATCGGTTTTAAGATATAATCTTGAGCCCCGTTGCGTAAAGCTTTGATCGTTGTTTCGAGTGAACCGTAAGCCGTAATCATGATTACTGAAGTTTGCGGAGTTAAGGCGGAAATTTTTTCCAGCAACTCGGTTCCTTTCATCATCGGCATTTCAATATCCGTGATGACCAAATCATAGTAAGAGTTTAAAATTTTCTCGTAAGCAACTTTTCCGTTTTCGGCTTGTTCGACTATGTAACCTTCTTTCTCAAGGATAAAAGAAAGCGAATCATTTATATCTTTTTCATCATCAACAACAAGAATTTTTCCGGGCATCTTTTTCCTTTATAAAATTAAATTGAGAGGAAAGTTTATAATAAACGTTGTTCCTTTGTTATCTGCACTTTCAACTTTTATATCACCGTGTGAGCTTTTAATGATCCCGTAACTTACCCATAACCCAAGCCCGGTGCCTTTACCTTCTTTTTTGGTTGTGAAAAAAGGTTCGAAGACTTTTGAGAGTGATTCTTCAGGAATTCCAATTCCATTATCATCAAAGACTACCATTATCGTGGCATCTTTAATTGAGGTGGCAACCTTTATAAAGGACTCTTCCCCGGATTTGTATTTTTCTTTTTTCTCGGCGATAGCATCAACGGCATTTATCAAAATATTAACAAATACTTGTTGGATTTGGTCGGCGATTAAAGGTACGGAGGGTATTGATTCATCCAAATGAGAGATAAAATTTATGTCCTTTGTTTTTTTACCTACTTTTACAATTTCAATCGCTTCTTTCAAATTATCGTTTATATCAGTAGACTTTAATTCATAATCCGAAGGACGGGAGAAGTCAACTAGATCTCGAATAATTTTTGAAATTCGGGTAATTTGTTTTTTTACAAGTTCAAGTTTTTCTTTGATAAAATTATCATCTGTTTCGCGCTGCACAATTTGAACTAATGCAGAAATTGAAGCTAACGGGTTTCCCACTTCGTGGGCAACTCCGGCGGCTAAGGTGCCGATACTTTCCATTTTCTGAGTATGGATCAACTGTTTTTCCAGCATTTTTTTATCAGTCAGGTCATGGTGGATCCCGAAGTACCCTACAACTTTTTGGGTTTCGTCTATTATCGGGGAAACTAATAAACGAGTATGGAGAGATTCGCCGCTTTTCTTTTTATTTTCAACTTCTCCGAGCCAAACTTTACCCGAAGAAATAGTCCGCCACATCGTTTCCCAATATTCCCCGGTTTGTTTTTTGCTTCCGAAGATTTTAGGATTTTGCCCGATCAACTCATCACTTTTATAACCGCTTGCCCTTTCAAAAGCGGGATTCACATAAATCATTTTTCCATCAATGTCGGTAATTTGCAATGGATTTACCGTGTTTTGAGCAACAGTATAAAATTTTAAATATTCAGATTCTATTTTCTTTTCAGAAGTAAAATCTTTCCCTAACAAGAGTATATTTTTTTTCTTATCTTTTTCATTTATGAACGGGGAAAGGAAAATATTTACATCGTGAATCGTTGAGTCAAATGACTGCATTTTAATTTCAAACTCGGCGGAAGTGTTATTTTTAAATGAAAGAGCTAAGTTCTTTTCAAATTGGGGGATTGTATCCGGAGTAAGTATTTTAGAAAATATTTGTCCTTCGGTTTTACTCTTGGGTGGCGAAAAAAATTTCAAGGCTGAGTCGTTTAATTTTAGGATAGTTCCATTTTCCGCCAGCACAAAGCATGGATCGTGAAAACCTTTTAGGGCTTCAAAATTCATTTCGCCTTCTTTCTTTTTGTGAAAAAAATCTAATTCTTATTCTAAAAATAGAGAATTTTCTTCACTTAATGAATTTACTCAGAACCCATTCTTCCTAAAAAAATCAGAAATAAAGTTGTTCACCTGTTCGAATTCAATTAAAAAAGCATCGTGTCCGAACGGAGAATCAATCTCTTGATATTCGGCATTTGGAATAAGCGATGCAATTATTTCCTGCTCACCGGGAGGATAAAGAATATCGGAAGAAATCCCAAGATTCAAACACGGTGCGGAGATTTTCCCAAGAACATTTTCCAGTGTTCCTCTTTGCGCCGCAACATCATGGGTGTCCATTGCATTGGTGATGTAAAGATAAGTGTTAGCATCAAATCTTTTAACGAGTTTTTCTCCCTGGTAAAGCAAATAATTTTCAATTTGAAATTGCGAGCCAAAATGATTTTTATCCCGATCGCTATCAGGATCAATTTCTCTCCCAAATTTCCGATTAAAATCATCCGGCGCGCGGTAACTGATCATTGCAGCTATTCTTGCAGAAGAAAGAGCCTGTGGTTGTTTTGAATAATTTCCGTTTTGCCATCCGGGATCATTTATAATTATTTCCCGTGCAAGCGTATTGAAGCCGATTGCCCAAGCGGAATGTTGCGCCGCAGTTGCAATAGGAACAACGGACTTCACAAAATCGGGAAACATGATCGCCCATTCAAGCGCCTGCATCCCGCCCAATGAACCGCCTGCGACCGTTACAAGTTCTTTTACCCCTAGCGTGTCAAGTAATTCTTTTTGAACTTTCACCATATCTCTTACTGAATACTGTGGAAAGGAGGTGCGGTAGGGTTGGTCTGTTTTTTTATTTAAAGATGTTGGACCCGTTGTACCGTAACACCCGCCAAGAAAGTTAGAGCAGATAACAAAATATTTTTCGGTGTCAAAAACTTTTCCCGGTCCGATGAGTGAATCCCACCAGCCTGCTTTGTGCAAATTCATTTTATTATACTTAAAAAGAAATTCGTACGGTTTTGAATTTTCAACTTCTTCTTCATTAATTCTTCCCGCAGCGTGTGCATTGCCGGTTAAGGCATGGCAAACAAGAATGGCATTCGTTCCGCTGCTGTTAAGTTCGCCGTAAGTTTGGTAAGCAACATCAACTTCCGATAGAGTCTCTCCGGACTCCAAATGAAATGGATGCTCATCATTAAACAAATTCACAAATTGTGTTCTTGCCGAAATTTTTTCTAACGTTTTTGTTTCCATAAAAATATTTTAATAAATCTGTTCCATCTTTTAATAGAAGGAACAGATTGTGAAAGAAATTAGTTTTTCAAAGTTGCTTTTAATGCTTCTTCAAAATCTTCCTTGATATCGTCAATGTGTTCAAGACCAACGGAGACGCGGATTAAATCAGCCGTAACGCCGGATTCTTTCTGATCACTTTCGCTTAACTGCTGGTGCGTAGTTGAAGCCGGATGAATGACTAACGTTTTTGCATCGCCGACATTTGCCAAAAGACTTGCAAGCTGAACATTGTTGACGAACGTTCTACCGGCTTCAAGTCCTCCTTTTATTCCGAAGGTCAACACTGCGCCGAACGATCCGTTACGTAAAAATTTCTTTGCGTTTTCATAATACGGATGCGATGCTAAACCCGGGTAAGATACCCACGCAACTTGCGGATGTTTTTCTAACCATTGAGCTAAGGCTAAAGCATTTTGCCCGTGTCGTTCCATTCTTAATGAAAGCGTTTCCAATCCTTGAAGAAGAAGAAATGCGTTAAATGGACTTAAGCACGGACCTAAATCTCTTAACCCTTCAACTCTCGCACGAATTATAAAAGCTATATTTCCAAATGGTCCATCTGCTCCGAACACATCCCAAAATTTTAAACCGTGATAACCTGGACTCGGTTCGGTAAAAATAGGAAAATTCCCGTTGCCCCAATTGAATTTACCTGAATCAACAATAACACCGCCAATAGAAGTTCCGTGCCCGCAAATCCATTTCGTGGCGGAAGCAACAATAATATCAGCGCCGTTGTCAATTGGTCGGGCAATGTAACCAGCCGCCCCAAAAGTATTATCAACGATCAGCGGAATATTATGTTTGTGGGCAACGTCTGCAATGGCTTTAATGTCTGCAACATTTAATCGTGGGTTGCCGATCGTTTCAAGATAAAGAGCTTTTGTTTTCGCATCAATCAGTTTTTCAAACTCTTCGGGAGAATCGCCTGAAACAAATTTAACATTAATTCCTAATCTTGGAAACGTAACGTTGAATTGGTTATAGGTTCCGCCATAAAGTAAGCTGGTGGAAACAATATTTTCTCCGGCTTGTGCAATTGTAGTAATTGCTATAAGCTGGGCGGCTTGCCCTGATGCAGTTGCCAGCGCGGCAACTCCTCCTTCAAGAGCGGCGATTCGTTTTTCAAAAACATCAGTTGTCGGATTCATAATCCGCGTATAAATGTTTCCGAATTCTTTCAAGCCGAATAAGTTTGCCGCGTGGTCGGCATCGTTGAAAGTATATGATGCAGTTTGATAGATTGGAACAGCGCGCGAATTAGTTGCAGTGTCCGGCGTTTGCCCGGCGTGCAGTTGCAGCGTTTCAAATCTGTAGTTTCTTGGTTTTTGTTCAGCGCTCATTTTGTTACCTCTTTGTTTTTATGTATTGATTTATTTTCAGTTAATGACAAAAAAAAACCTCTTCGGAAAGATTTACGAAGAGGTTAAACACCTGCATTCTCATCTTTCCCCTAATCGCGGTAAAACCGGATCGGGCAGGAAGTAGCACCAAAATTCACGGCAAGCGTGATGGTTGCTAAGGTTTCATAGGGCCTGTTCCCTCAACCTTTCTCGATAAGAGCTTTTTTATTTTATAAGAACATACAAAAAAGCCCTTCTCGAGTTTTTACTTCGGAAGGGCTTCAATTAAAATAGGAGAACGTTTTTAGGCTGAGACCATCCGGGTTGATGAACACATCATACAACAGAGGCACATTGCCATATTTTTAATTTCGATATTTAAATTTTTGTTTTTCATTTTATTGCTTGCAAAGATAAAGGATTGAAATCCATTTGTCAAATACTTTTTTATCAAGATTGAATATTTATGAATAAATCTTCGCAGCTTTTTCAGCGGAGGTAACAATACCTTTAATTAACGCCGAGCTAAAGCCGTTATGCTCCATCTGATTTAATCCTGAAATCGTAATTCCTCTCGGAGTTGTAACTTTGTCAACTTCACTTTCAGGATGATTTTTATTAACTAACAAAAGCGCCGCCGCTCCTTTTGCAGTTTGCGCCGCCATCATAATTGCTTCTTCCGAATGGAACCCTATCTCAATTCCGCCTTGCGAAGCGGCGCGGATCGCGCGTAGGAAAAATGCGATTCCGCAAGCGCATAATGCCGTTGCCGGTCCCATCAACTCTTCTTTGATAACCAAACTCTTTCCAAGTGCATCGAAAATTTTTTCTGCATACGTTAATGCCTCCGGTGAATCGGAGGATAAGCAAGTCATTGATTCTTGGATGGCTATTGCAGTGTTCGGCATTGCACGAACGATTTTTATTTGTCCGCCGAGAATTTTTTTTATCGCCGAAACTGTAGCGCCGGAAACCACGGAAATTACCGTATGCTTTTTTGCTTTCAACACCGGTTTTATTTGAAGCAGCAAATCATTTAACTGCTGGGGTTGAACGGCGATGATAACAATATCGGCTTGCGTAACGGCTTTTTTGTTATCGCTTGAAATAGAAAATCCTTGTGCAGAAAAATCTTTCAGTAATTCGGTATTTCGTCTTGTTAAGATTACTTTTTTCGGAGTAACCAATTGAGCATTTACTAAACCCTTTGCAATTGAGAGACCGATATTTCCGCTTCCAAGAATTGTGATTACTTTATTTTCCATTTGCATTTCCTCTTATAATATTGTCATGTAAATTTTTGTTTTTTTCAAGATATTTCGAACGGTTTACTTTTAACTTTTTACTTTTCCTGCCTTGCGGGATTGCAGTATAGTTTGTTTTGTTGCCTTATGTCAGCAGCCCACAGATTCATCTGTGGGAAATTATACAGCAGCAAAGTTTTCAAACCGATTCATCGGTTTACAATTTGGGATCCATATTTTTTTTAATGAGTGTGATATTATTGTTTTCTTTCCTAAACCGTTAAAACGGTTAATGATTTTTTTTCTATTCTCATTCCCATAGCTGAAGCTATGGGTTGCTTTTCTTCCTAACACCGATTTTGCTTTTTCGGAACGATCCCGATTATCATCGGGAGAATTTTCCAAATCACTTTATACTTTTAACTTGCGGCTTGCCGCACTATGAAATAGTTTGTACGAGCGCTTCTTTAAACGAAACAAAATCTTTGTTTGTTTTTACCGATACTTTTTGCTTTCCGAAGCATACGGATAATCTTTCCGGAATCGAAGTTTTTTCTGCCAGAACTTTTTCAACAATTTCAGAAAATTTGGCGGGATGAGCGGTTTCAAAAATTACACCGTTAACACTTTCTTGTATCGTATCCTGGAAATATTTTTTCAGCGCTAAATAGCCAACTGCTCCGTGCGGATCAATTGTATAATGATAGTTTTCTTTTACTTCTTTTATTGCCGAGAGAGTTTGTTCATCATTAAAACTTGAACTAATTATTTTCTCCCGGACTAAATCCACATCATTTCCAAAGAAAGAAATGATACGGGCAAAGTTGCTCGGATTTCCGACATCCATTGCATTTGACAGCGTTGCCACCGACGCCTTCGGTTCAAATTTCCCGCTTTGCAAATAATTTAGGAAAACGTCATTTGTATTTACCGCTGCAATAAATTTATGAACCGGCAATCCCATTGCTTGAGCAATTAATCCTGCCGTTAAATTTCCAAAATTTCCACTCGGAACAGAAACTATAAATGGATGCGATTTATCTTTCACTTGTTTGTACGCTTCAAAATAATAAAATGTTTGAGGAAGCAGCCGGGCAATATTTATTGAGTTCGCCGAAGTCATCGAAAAAATATTTTTCAAATCGGGATCGTGAAAAGTTTTTTTTACTAACCGCTGACAGTCGTCAAACACGCCGTTAATTTCAAATGCGAAAATATTTTTGCCGAGAGTGGTTAATTGCTGCTCTTGAGTTTTACTTACTTTTCCGCTTGGATAAAGAAGTGCAACTTTAATTCCTTCTTTTTCATAGAAGCCGTTTGCAACTGCGCTGCCGGTATCACCTGAAGTTGCAACCAAAATTAACGTTTCTTTTTTCTCATTCTTTAAATAATGCACTAAAAGATTAGCAAGAAAATTAGCGCCGAAATCTTTGAACGCTAAAGTCGGTCCGTGGAATAATTCGAGAATGGAAATATTTTTTGATAACTGCACAAGCGGTGCCGGGAAGGAAATTGCGTTATTTACTATGGCTCGTAAATCAGCCTCATTTATGTCATCAATAAAAAGTTTTGCAACTTCAAATCCAATTTCTTGAAAAGAATATTTTTCAAGATGATGGAAAAAACTTTCCGGCAGTTTAGGAATTTCATCCGGCATAAAAAGTCCGCCGTCATCCGCAATGCCTCTTAAAACGGCTTCACGTAAGGAGACCTGTATCTGTTTATTATTTGTGCTATAAAATTTCAATAGCTGTCCGTGAGAGAAATAATCTTAGGTCCATCGTAATTTATTTTAGAAATGAAGATGTCGCTTTTCAATTTTATTTTTGTTAGAACTTTTTTCATTTCGGAACCAATACGTTTTGCTTCTTTCTCGCTCCGGCTTAAAGCAAAAACTGAAGGTCCCGAACCGGAAATACTGCATCCGAGCGCATTATTTTTAAGTGCTGTTTCTTTTAAAAGAAAATAATTTGGGATTAATGAACTCCGGATTGGTTCAATAATGTAATCTTCAATCGAACGTTTTATCAAATCATAATCCGGTTTCATTAATCCTGCGACCAATGCAGCGGCGTTTCCCCATTGT
>MNVA01000001.1 GCA_001871325.1 Ignavibacteria bacterium CG1_02_37_35 | reverse complement strand
TAGCTTTTTTCCCAAGCAGCGTCTTGGGAAAAACGTAAGCTCTTAGATTCTTGTTAGCGCTAACATGTTAACGATAATTGAATAACGAATAATGAACAAGAAATAATGAATTTCGAAGTGAATGCAATCCGTATTTTAACTTCATCATTCGAAATTCCTTGTTCGATATTCATTATTCATTTTTTCCTTTAGCTTTTTTCCCAAGCATGGTCTTGGGAAAAACGTAGCTTCTTATAGAGATACATTCCACTTAGTATATGATTCTTGGTGCCGGGATAGCTATGGATGCAATTCACTTGTTGAGTTTATTAATCAACGACTTTTAGATGAACAGGTATTACAAACACAACAAGTGACTGAATTAGCAGCTACATTGGGAAAGCTTTCTTTCCCTAATAACAAAATTGTTTCAAATAGCGATGAAGTATGGTTTAGAGATTATCGAAATATTGTAGTTCATCTTCCGGATAGTTTGAAAGGACTTGTTAAACCGATATTAATTGAAACAACAATCGATAGGACCGTACTAGAGTTTTTTGTGTGGAATATTTACAAATTGGAAAAAGTCACGCTTTGGTATAGAAATAAACAAATTGAGGTGAACAGCATAGTTATATGGAAATCAGGTCACCAATTCTTAGGTGGATAACTTATTGTTGTTAGAATCATCCAAATATTTTTGCTAATTTTGCAGCAAAAGGAGAAAGAATATGACTGTTCAGCATATAGAAAAAGAAGTCCTAAAATTAAATGTAATTTCGCGTTCCAAATTAGCAAGAGTTCTCTTATCAAGTCTTGAAAACCTTTCCGAAACAGAAAACGAAATACTTTGGGCAAAAGAATCTTTACTCAGACATGGAGAAATGGTAAAAGGCACGTTAAAATCCAAACCGGCTAAATTAGTTTTTAAAAACGCTCGCGCAATCTTGAAATGATAAAATCAGTTTTCTTGAACGAAATGCAGAATAACAACTATGACAAAAACCCCGAACCAAATTCTTACTGAATGGATGCAAGCCGTAAATAAAAGAGATATTGAAACACTTCTTTCTCTCTATAATAAAACTGCTGTCTTGATTCCAACATTTTCAAACAAGTTATTAACTACGCCGGAAAACATCCGGGAATATTTTATTAAACTTGCAGACCGTGAAGAGCTAAGCGTATCACTGCACGAAAAAACTTTAAGTGTTCAGTTAATTAAGAATGAGATTTATATTTTGTCGGGAATTTATTGCTGGCGTTTAACGATTGACAGAGAACCGTTTGTTTTTGAGGCGCGGTTCAGCTATACGATTGACGCATCACTTGAAAGTCCAATCATCAATCATCACTCATCGCAAATTCCGCGCATGCTTTAAAACGGGCAGCATGTTTTCTTTCATAAAATTCTTCTTATTTTTACAACAACTTATTTTGAAAGGAAGTTATATGAAACAATTTGTCTTGTTAATAATTACTCTCACGTTAATTTCAAACGCGTATGCTCAAGTTAAAAACCAGGGAGTTTTTGTTAAACCGAAAAGCGAATACTACGAAGCAAACAAAAAAGCCGTAGAAGAATTTAATAAAAAACCAGCCGGGGAAAGCAAAGCATTCAAAGTTGATTTTACCGGTTTGGATCTGCCAAAAGCAAAAAGTGAATTCACTTATCAATGGCATAACGATCCTATCAATCAAGGAATGACCGGCACGTGCTGGGATTTTTCAAC
The DNA here is from genome assembly GCA_001871325.1 of Ignavibacteria bacterium CG1_02_37_35. GTDB lineage: Bacteria > Bacteroidota > Ignavibacteria > Ignavibacteriales > Ignavibacteriaceae > UBA1563. The sequence goes on along the minus strand of MNVA01000001.1, from coordinate 39,914 downwards.
AACTTCTTTTTTTGAATCAGAAATTTACCGCATCAACAAAAAGAAAGTAAAACTTTCCGAAATCTATACCGCCTACTGGGAATATGTAGAAAAAGCCCGCCGCTTTATTCAGGAAAGAGGCAACTCGGCTTTTGCCGAGGGTTCCGAAGGAAATGCAGTTAAAAGAATTTGGAAACAATACGGTGTCGTTCCCGCATCGGCGTATAGCGGCATGTTACCGGGACAGAAAGTCCACGACCACAGCAAAATGGTTGACGAGATGAACAGCTATTTGCAAGGATTAAAAACTTCAAACGCTTGGAACGAAGAAGAAGCGCTCTCTACAATTAAATCTATTCTTAACCATTACCTTGGAGTTCCTCCAACAAAATGCACTTACGAAGGAAAAGAGTTCACACCAAAAGAATTTTTAGATAAAGTTGTAAACTTAAAACTTGATGATTACGTTGATATCATTTCGCTGATGGAAAAACCCTACTACACAAAAATGATGTACAACGTGCCGGATAACTGGTGGCTTGATGATTCTTATTACAATGTTCCGCTTGATGAATATATGAGCATCATAAAAAATGCAATTCGCAAAGGCTATACGATGGCAATCGGCGGCGATGTATCGGAACCGGGAATTGAATCACACGCAAAAGTTGCAATGATCCCGACGTTTGATATTCCTTCCGAATATATTGATGAGAACGCAAGACAATTTCGCTTTACGAACAAAACAACAACGGATGATCACGGAATTCATTTAGTCGGTTATGTTAATAAAAATGGAAAAGACTGGTACTTGATAAAAGATTCCGGCGCCGGCGCATATAACGTTGATGATAAAGGCTACTATTACTATTCTGAAGATTACGTAAAATTGAAAATAGTTGATTTCTGCGTGCACAAAGATATGGTTGAAGATATTTTGAAGAAGTTTGATAAATAATAGGATTGTTCGAGGATAACTTTTAAGTTATCTTTGCGCCGTGACAACAGAAAGAAAAATCATATTTCATGGACATTACTTTCATGATTTTTATCTTGAAGTAAGCGACAACGTTAAAGAGAAAATCGGCTATGTCTTTCGTCTTATCAAAACGGTGGACAAGGTTTCTGAAAAATTTTTGAAGCACATAGAGGGAACTGACGGACTTTATGAGATAAGAGTAGAGGTTGGCAGCAATGTTTATCGCATCTTCTGCTGCTTTGATAAAGGTAATTTGGTTGTGCTGTTTAATGCGTTTCAAAAGAAAACACAGAAAACTCCCAAACAGGAAATTGAATTAGCAGAGAAACTGAAAAAAGAATATTTTAATATAAAAGACAAACAAAATGAAAAAGAACGACGCAACTCGCCTGCGGAACGGGCAAATAAGAAACGCTAAAAACTTTGATGAACTTTTAGACATCCAATACGGAAAAATTGGAACCAAAAAACGTGACGAGTTTGAAGAAAAGGCACAGTATTTTGTAATCAGCGAAACACTGAAAGACGAAAGACGCAAAGCCAATTTGACACAGGAACAACTTGCAAACAAAGTTGGAACTAAAAAAAGTTACATCTCCCGGATCGAGAATGGCAGATGCGACATCCAGCTTTCAACTCTTTACAGAATTTTTGAGGATGGACTTGGAAAAAGAATTAGCTTACTTATTGCTTAACTATTTCGGCAGACAAAAAGAAATAACAAAATGAATTACCTTGAACGAATTACTTTTGATAATGATAAGCGAAGCGGGAAACCTTGCATCAGAAATCTTCGTATTACTGTTTATGATATTCTTGATTATTTGGCTTCGGGAATGAATATAGAAGAAATCCTTGACGATTTTCCGGAGCTTACAAAAGAAGATGTACTGGCAAGCTTGAGTTTTGCAGCTGATAGAGAAAAGAAATCTTTGATCTTGCACGCATGAAACTGCCTTTTTTAAAAATATCTACCAAGAACAAAACACTTCTTTATTAATCTTGATATAGTATGAACCCCATCGAACTTATCCGCAAAAAACGAAACGGTGAAGAACTTACTAAAAACGAGATGATGTATCTTGTGCTGGGTTATACAAAAAACAAAATACCCGATTATCAGTTCGCATCTTTTCTTATGGCGGTTTACTTCAACGGAATGACAACCGACGAAACAGCCATCCTCACCGAAGTTATGCTTTACAGCGGAAAAGTAATTGATCTTTCTTCCATTAAAGGAATGAAGATTGATAAACATTCTACCGGCGGTGTTGGCGATAAAACCTCTCTTATCATTGCGCCGATTGCCGCCGCTGCCGGAGTTAATGTCCCGATGATTTCCGGCAGAGGACTCGGACACACCGGCGGAACGCTTGATAAACTTGAAGCAATTCCTGGTTACAGCACAAATCTTGCTTTACGCGATTATAAAAAAGTTTTGAAAAAATGCGGATTGGTTTTAATCGGACAGACGAAAGAAATTGCTCCGGCAGATAAATTGATTTATGCTTTGCGCGATGTAACCGCAACGGTGGAATCTATTCCGCTTATTACCGGCAGCATTATGAGTAAAAAACTTGCCGAGGGAATTGACGGACTCGTGCTTGATGTAAAAACCGGCAGCGGCGCTTTTATGCAAAAATTCTCGGATGCAAAAGCGCTTGCGCAATCGCTTATCAACACGGCAAAAGCGTTTGATAAAAAGGTTCTCGCTTTTATAACCGATATGAATCAGCCGCTCGGCAATTACATTGGCAATTGGCTCGAAGTGTACGAAGCGATTAAAGTATTGCGCGGAGAAATCGTTCCTGATTTATGCGAAGTAAGTTTTACCCTTTCCGGCGCAATGATCTATCTTGGCAAAAAAGTAAAATCAATTAAAGAAGGAATTGATCTTTCCAAAAAACTTGTAGCAAACGGCAGAGCATTTGAAAAATTTGTTGAACTTGTAAAACTGCAAGGTGGAGATGTTAGTTATTTATACGAACCGGAGAAATATCCAAAGTCGAAACACAAATTAAAAGTGAAAAGTAAAACAGAGGGTTTTGTCTCCGCAATCGACACTTATCAAATAGGTGTTGCCGCGTTAGAACTTGGCGCCGGAAGATTAAAGAAAGAAGACGTTATTGATCCGAAGGCGGGAATTATTTTCCATAAAAAACTTGGAGATAAATTATCAAAAGGAGAAATTGTTGCCGAGCTTTTCACCAATAATAAAAAGGTTCTTGCCGATACTGAAAAAAGAATTATTAATGCTTTAAGGGTTACCGACAACAAACCGAAAAAACAAAAACTGATAAAATTGATTATGAGATAAAATTCAGAAGTTGTAGAGACTTACCATGGTAAGTCTCTACTTATTTTAATGGTATGCGTTAATATTTTTTATTCACAAATAAAAATGGGGACCTTATGAAAAATGTACTGTGTTTTGTTCTGTTAGCGGTAGTGCTTTCAAACTACTCATTCGGACAATTAAGTTCGACAAATTTCAATCCAAACATTTTGGTTCACTCACAAGGCTTGCCGAACGAGTTCTTACTTTTTGTTCCCGATACGGCAACGCAAATTTTATTCAATCCGGCAAGAGCAAACGATTACTCCGGCAGTTTCGTTTACACAACTTATGCGGCGGATTATAAAAGGAATAATTATTTACCACTAAGTTATAGCGTCAACTTATACTATCCTTACAGAATAATATATAACCCCGACATTGTTTATTACTCTGATTTAATGTATCCGCCTGACCGGATAGCTTCTCCTTATTCGATCACTGTACCGATTGTTGCTTCTCCCGGGAACAACGAGACTTACGGCTCAGGGAAAAATCCAACGGTTGCGGTTGCCACACTTTTTAATGCGCTTAACTCTAAATGGTTGTTTTTATTTACGAACGGAATATCAAACCAAACCGGAACTTCTGACTACGCATCAAGCTATAATCACCCCGATAGTTATAATTTAACCAACGTAACAACATCATCTTCTAACAGTAATTCAGAAACAAAAGAAGGGATGACTTCGTTTCGATTGTCAAATATTTTTTCCGGCGGAACAGGAAAAAAATCATTCGGAGTTTTTGCAGTCTTTAATAAATCGCTAAATAATTCGATTGGAAGCAGTGCAAACAGTTCACTCACTATTTCCGGAACAACGCCTCTATATTATCATTCATCTGGCAACAATATCGCCAATAAAGTATATGAGAACAATTCTCAATACCTTCTTGGTTTAGAATTTACTTCGGCAAATGAACAGTGGGATTATATTGCAAGAGTAAGCTATCAAAAATCAAATTACAACTTTAAAAACGCAGCCTCTACAAACCAACAAACAGTTGACAGCACTTACTACGGTTCTTCTGCAAATCCGGTTTCATCAACTTCTAAATCCGATAGAACAAACAGTTACGAAAATTTTAATCAATCCGAACCTTACACCCTCGCATTTGAGAATTATTTCCAACGCAAAACAACTTTTCTTTCTTTAGATGGAAATATATTTGTCTCGGCAAACGTTAGCTATACAAACGGAGATGGAAAAACCGGCGGAAATTCTTTTTCGGATAGCAGAAATTATTATAATGGAACCTGGACGACAAGTGGATCAATACGCAATTCTTCCGCGGAAAAATATGATAACAAAAGCTGGGGGGTTGCTTTTACTCCCGGCTTTATCATCAAAAAAAGTTTTTCTGATCTCTTTCTTTTTTCGGGATTAAAACTCGAGACCGGCTACAACAAGCATAGTTATGCTCAAATGAATTATTCTTACCAATCAGATTATTATTCTCAAGCGCCAACGTTAGTAAATTCAACTTTAACCTTAACGTATGTCACGCTGGCTCTCCCGGTGTATATTAATTATTCACCCGCGGAATGGATTTCCATTTGGGGCGGAATGAATTATGCATACGGATATAGTAAACGAATTGAAGACGCTTCGGGAAATTCAACAAGTTATTATTCAAGTTCTTCCTCGGCTCAAACCTATTCCGTGAATGTTAAAAACGATAATTCCTCTTATCTATCAATGAAATCAACCTTTCTTGGCGTTGAATTAAAACATCCTTCCGGTTTGCGCGTGCAAATCGCTTTTGATGAAGATGCAGCGTCGTTTAGAGATTGGAATATGTCGGTCGGTTATCATTTTTAGTGCTTTAACACTCAAGCTCAGCGATAATTGTCAGCATATTAATAAGGCAGCTAAAGCGAAAGAATGACTGAATGTTGGTGCATGGATGAATGTTTTTCATTCAATCATTCTTCTCTGTCAATTTGGTTCTGGTTTGTCCGGGTTAGTTTTTTCCTCTTTAGTTTTCTTTCTGAAACAACATTGAAACTCCGGCGGGGGTTTGTTGCTGTAAATCTGAGATGGGTTCAAGCATACAACCCTAATTTTATTTTTTTTCAATACTTATTTAGCTTAATTTAGTGGTAAGCGAAAATGAGCTGCCTCAAACCGGAAGTATTGAATAACTCACGTTACGCATAATATTAATTCGAATAGTCACGAGCTTTAGCTTGTGGGAAAGATAGAACACCAAACTCTTGGCTTTAGCCACAAAGGAACTGTTTGGAATGGCTAAAGCCAATCTCGATGTTGTTGATTATTCCACGACCTGAAGGTCATGGCTATTCAATTATAATTTTTGCTTAAAGTGAATGAATAAGGTAACCTTCCGTGCAGCGAGAAATATTCAATAAAAAAAAAGATATGACAACCCGGTTACAAAAAATAAAACGGTCGCTTTTTATTCTAAGTGTTACCTTCGTTCTTATGCTCGTCTTAATGACAGTTAATGACTGGGTAGAGTCTTTGCTTTTTCCAAATGCGAGCGGATGGGAAAGAAATCTCATCAACATTATCTCTGCAAGTATATTGGCTGCAATTGTTTCTCATTTCCTTTCAAGGAATTACGAAAAGAATTTGCTCAAGCACCGCGTCGAAATTGCGGCTCGTAAAAAAGCTGAGGAAGAAGCAATCGAAACGCTCTCTATTTTACAAACTACGCTCGAAGCCACTATTGATGCTATCCTCGTTATCTCTCAAGAAAGAAAAGTAGTAACCTATAATCAAAAATTTATTGAGTTGTGGAATATTCCGAATGAAATAATTGAAACGAAAGATGACAATAAATTGTTGGGATTCGTCCTTTCCCAGCTAAAAGACCCCGAGGAGTTTTTAAGAAAGGTTGAGGAGCTTTACCAATCCCCCGAACAATTAAGTTTTGACGTTATTGAATTTAAAGACGGGAGAATTTTTGAGCGCTATTCTCAGCCGCAAAAACTCGGGGAAAATATTCGCGGAAGAATTTGGAGTTTTGATGATATAACAGAAAAGAAAAAAGATGAGCTGACAATAAAAGAATCAGAAGCCCGTTTTAAAGCTATCTGGAAGCGCTCGCGTGATGGTTATCGTTTAACCGATAAAAACGGGATCGTGATCATGGTAAACGATGCTTATTTGGGTTTTGTTAAAAAAACTGAAGATGAAATTATAGCTAAACCGTTCTATATTGTTTATGATGCTTCAAAGCATCAATCTTCAATTGAAAAATATAAGGAACGGTTCGAAAAAAGGGAATTCGATGGTGCGCTTCTCAGCCAAGTTGAATTTGGTGACGAAAGGTTGGTTTGGTTTGAAGTTTCAAATTCATTTGTTGAATTTGAAAAGGAAACCTATCTCTTAAGTGTCTTCAGAGATTATTCTCAAAACAAAGAAGACCAAGAAAAAATTATTCTTTCCGAACAAAAATTCCGGACATTATATGAAAAAGCCACCGACGCCATTTTTTTGATGGACGGGGAATCTTTTATTGACTGCAATCCAACCACAGAAAAAATGTTCGGGGGAACGTCAGAAGAAATTTTAAAATTGAAGCCGTACGAAATTTCTCCAGAAGTTCAAGAAGACGGAAGACTTTCTAAAGAAAAAGCGTTAGAAAAAATTTCCGCGGCGCTTGCCGGGACACCGCAAATCTTCGACTGGAAACACCGAAAGTTAAACGGTGAAACCTTTGATTGCGAAGTAGGCTTAACAAAAATTGAACTTGAGGGGAAAAATTATATTCAAGCCATTGTGCGTGATATTTCAGAAAGAAAACATGCGGAGAAATTACAAACCGCTGTTTTCAAAATTACCGAAGCCGCAAGCACGGCAACGGATCTGGCTGAATTGTTTACTACTATCCATGAATCAGTAAAAACTTTAATGCCCGCAATAAATTTTTACATTTCGTTGTATGACGAGAAAAAAAACGAGATCAGTTTCCCCTATTTTGTAGATGAGTTTGATGAATCGCCTGAATCACGCCCCCCAAAACGGGGCTTAACCGAATATGTGCTGCGTACTAAAAGTCCGCTGCTTGCAACGCCGGATAAGTTAAAAGAAATAGAAGATGCAAACGAAGTTGAAAAAATCGGAACGGACTCTATTGATTGGCTTGGCGTTCCTTTAATCATTCAAGATAAAATTATTGGTGTCCTTGTGGTCCAAAGTTATTCACCGGGAACACGATACACCAAAGCTGAGCAAGATATTTTAATGTTTGTTTCATCTCAAATTGCAATGGCAATTTCCAAGAAAAAAGCTGCGGATAACTTAACCGCTTCCGAACTTCAGTTGAAAGAAATGAACGCAAGTAAAGATAAACTTTTCTCTATTATCGCTCACGATTTACGGAGCCCGTTTCAAGCGCTTCTTGGGATGTCGGAATTGCTTGCAACCGAAGTTGACGAATTCTCAAAGGAAGAAATTACAAAGTTCGCAGGAGAAATGAACAATAGTTTAAAAAATCAATTTAAGTTGCTTGAAAATCTTTTAGAGTGGTCACGAATGCAAACCGGCAGAATGCAGTACGCTCCAACAAAAATTATTTTGCATGAAAAAGTAAATGACGTTATAGGTCTGCTCTCCGGAAATGCACTGAAAAAAAACCTCACTTTGATAAATCTTGTTTTGCCGGGCGTCTTTATTTTAGCCGATGAAAACATGCTGCAGTCAATTCTGCAAAATCTTCTTGCAAATGCAATTAAATTCACAAAATCAGGCGGAACTGTGCAAGTCTCAGCAACGCAGATAAGTGAAAAGCTCACGAAAATTTCCATTAAGGATACCGGCGTAGGAATAGATAGCAAAAACCTCAAGAAAATCTTTCGCACAGATTCGACCGTAACAACGCCCGGAACCGAAAACGAAAGAGGAACCGGGCTTGGACTTCTCCTCTGCAAAGAAATGATAGAGCGGCATGGAGGTACAATTTCTGTTGAAAGCGATCTTGGCAAAGGAACAACTTTTTACTTTACGCTACCGGGAATAAATTACGAATTAGGAATTAAGAATTAGGAGTTGTAAAACCTCAATACCCCGATACTCAATAGTTCTTTTGCCATTCATTCCTAAATCCTAACCTGGACGAGCCAGAACCAAAGAGTTTTCAGTAATCAGTTTTGAGCCAGAACCAAATCATCACATTAGAATAGTATCCTCAGTTAAATCCTTGTTTTGGGAACACGATTTACGAACAAGCCTGCCCGGCTCAGACGGGGATTAACGAATAGCGATTTTTGATTTTTAACTTCTAAAATCATAAATCGTTAATCCTTGTTCTGAGATCAGAAAATCTTTAGTTGTCGGCCACGCCGCGCTAAGATTGAATGGAAAACATTCATTCTCATTCTGTCTTTCTTTCGCTTTATCTCTCTTATTAATATTCTGCCAAATAGTACACGAAGTTAAGTGCAAAGGTACTAATTCCTAATTCCTAATTCTTAATTCTTAATTAAACATAAAGGTAGCGTTTAATTTTTTGCGTGGGAGTTTTTTCAAACGGATTTATCTGCTCTATCATCTTGCTAATTTTTGAAAATGAAGAAACGTTGTTATTGGTTTCGTCTTTTATTTTGTTTAAAAGATCAGCTATGATCTTTCGCTGTTCTTGTTCCGTTTTCTTCTGTGTATCAAACTGCGTATCAATTTTTTCATAATCCAAAAACACACGAGCCGAAAGTTGATTGTTCTGCTGGAAAACAATAGCTTCAAGCACATATTCAGAACGGTTAATTATAGATTCAACTGCCTCGGGATAAATATTTTCACCGCTTGGACCGAGGATCATATTTTTCAATCGCCCTTTTATATAAAGATACCCGTCTTTATCAAAGCATCCTAAATCGCCGGTTCTAAACCATCCGTCATTCGAAATCACTTCTTTGGTTTTTTCCGGGTCTTTGTAATAGCCCTTCATCACCATTGCACCTCGAACTAAAATTTCCCCTTCCCCGGTTCTGGGATCGGGTGAATCTATTTTTAATTCCGCGCCAATAGATGCTGGACCGGTGGATAAATATCTCGAGTCTTTGGCGCCGGTGCCGGCAACCAAGGGTGATGTTTCGGTCAATCCATATCCAACAGAATAGGGAAACCCTGCCTCGCGTAAAAACAGTTCAACGTCTGGAGAAAGCGCCGCGCCGCCGATACAAAAAAGTTTTAATTCGCCGCCGAAAGTGCTTAACAATTTTTTTCCGGCTGCTCTATTTATTGTTTTTCTTAATGAAGGAATTTTATAAGCAAGCCTTACAAGCTTCTTCTTGTTTATTTCCGGAAGAATTTTTGCTTTGTACATTTTTTCAATGATTAATGGAACGGAAAGTAAAACCGTCGGTTTTATCCCGGCAAGCGGAGGAAGCAGCACTGCCGCAGTCGGAGGTTTTCGCAAATAATAAACCGATCCGCCTATTAACACGGGAAAGATCATTCCAAGCGTACATTCATAAACATGCGCGAGAGGGAGAAGAGAAATCATTCTGCATTCAATTTCTTCCGGAACATACTTTCTTGTGGCAATTGCATCCGATAAAATATTTTTATGGGTAAGCATCACGGCTTTTGAGTGTCCGGTTGTGCCGGAGGTATAAATTATGGAGGCAACATCGTCTGCGAAAATTTTTTCGGTTAAAATCCCTGTAAATTTTAATACAAGGTTTTTTATTTTTTGTAGTTCCTTACTTCCATCAGCAATTAATTTTTTAAGTGTATCCTTGGGGATATTTTTTTGAACGATGGAAAAATCACCGAGCAAAATAATTTTAATATCTTCTTCAGACTTATATTCTTCAATTTTGGGGTACAATTTTTCTGAAACAAAAATTGCTTTCGCTTCAGAATGTTGAAGAATATGGTGGATCTCCGAAGTGTGGAAATCGTTTAAGATGGGGACAACAATAGCGCCAATACACGTGATGGCAAAGTACGAAACTCCCCAATTCGGACAATTTTCGCTTAGAAGCGCAACGCGGTCGCCGTGCAAAATTCCTTGATCCAGCAAAAAGGTAGAGATCAAATCAACCTGAGCTTTAAATTCTGCAAACGTCAGCATCCCGCCGTCAACAAATCCAAATAGTTTTTTATTTTTATATTCGTCTGCACTATTTTCTAAAAGATGTTTTAGTGTTAACTCTTGTAACGGTTTCATATAATCCTCTAATAAATTTTAAGTTTTTATAATTACAGTTTTAAAATTCAGCATCAACCAAATACGCTTTTTGTAGAAGAGCAGAAAACTTTTCAAACGAAATTTCTTTTGCGCCAAACATTTTCAAATGTTCCGTCATATACTGAACATCGAGCAGCACAAATTTCTTTTCATTTAAATGATGAAGTAAATGAGCCAGCGCCACCTTAGAGGCTTGACTGACAATAGAGAACATTGACTCGCCAAAGAAAGCACCACGGTAGGTAACGCCGTAAAGACCGCCAACGAGTTTTTCTTTCTGATAAACTTCTATCGAGTGAATGTGGCCAAGCTTCTGCAAATTGAGATATGCGGTAATCAAATTATCTGAAATCCATGTTTCTTGCCGCGCGGCACAATGACGAACAACAGAAAGAAAATCGGTATCGTATTTAATGTTAAACTGATGCTCTTTTAAAATTTTTTTTAGCGAGCGGGGAACACGAAAATCAGTTAAAGGAATAATGGTTCTCTCTTCGGGAAAGAACCACTCTATTTTACCGGAACTGCTCTCCGCCATGGGAAAAGCTCCCATTGCATAAAGCTTAATCATCTGCTCGGGGATCAGCAGAGCTTCTTCCGAAAAAATATTGCTTTCTACCATGTTAGTTGCTCACTCATAGTATGTAATAGAGTCATCATCATAATCGTAATCTTTTTCATAATCTACATTGTCCCTTTGGAAGCGAGTAAAATCATCACTAAGATAATTTTTCATTTGCAGCTGCGTAAGGTGATCTTTAAATAAGTTGAATTTTGAGCGTTCATACAACCCTGCTTCCAGAATTAAATTTTAGTTTAAATCCACTGACAAAGTTTATTTACGAGACATAAGGAATTAATTACTCGTGCGCTTTAATTTCATAATTAATGATTTCGTACCCTTTTATGGTTTCGGCGGCGGCATAACAAATCCCGGCGAGAACAAAAAGCATTCCGAATGAAAATGAAGCAATAATCAGCGGTTCGGAGCCTGGTAATTTTAGAGCGAAGGTAAAACCGATTTGCATTGATGTAATTACAAACAGCGCAACGGCAATTGAATAACTTAAAACTGCATTCCGAACAAGCACAACCCGGTATTTAAGTTTTTCAAGCTGAATAGATATGCTTTTCAGTCGAATCTCGTCTTGGTATAAAAATTCCTTTTCAGAAGCTTTAATCGAAAATTTTCTTCGCTCTTCACCGAGCAGACGAATCCTGTTTACAACTAACGAATACTTATTGTTCATGCCGAGCAAAAGCAATCCGCAGGCGGAGATCATTATGCCGGGGGCAAGCATCGCCTGAATAACCTGCACTACGGTAGCGGAAATATCCATAAAACCTTACTCTTTACTTTGTGAAACCTTATCTACTGATGTCGTGGAAAGAATTTTCTTTTCAAAATATAAAACAAAAAGAAAAATCACCGCGGGAATAATTGAAATTGTAAAAAACGTTATCATCGCATTAACTCCTATTGAACCGAAGAAAAGAAGCGCGCCTAAGATAATAATGAAACTTCCGGCAACTTTCCATTTAAAGACCACGAGGTATCCAACCAACATCAGCAAATGAAAAAATTGCTTTATAAAAACAGACGCTGGGGGAAGATGTGCGGCATCTTTAAACCATTCGGTAAGATGCTCTACAAAGAAAGCGCCCCAAAGCAGAAACAGCAGCACAGCAGTAATTCTGCCTATCCAGTGAAAAGCCTTAATAAAAGTCACAAAATCCTCGGTTTCTTCAGAAGAAACTTAGTGAAATATATTTTTAAATGAATAAAATCTTTTTTCATACAAAGACAATTCCTTATTTTTAGACACTTATTCACAAACTCTGCCTGGAAGATGAGAGAGAGAACTTTCCTTTTTATTTTTTTTATAATTTTTTTGGGTTTAACAATGACTGGAACTGCACAGCAAAAAAAAATATCCGCCGCTGAAAAAAAATCTTTTGAAAAAAACAGAAGGCTGGATAGTTACTACTCTACAAAAAAACTTGGCGCATATGTAGAAAACGGAACTACCGTCTTTAGGTTATTTGCTCCGCAAGCATTTGAGGTTTCACTGGTTGTAAAAAAAACGGTTGACGACAAAGCTTATAAAGAATATTTGATGGCTAAAGACCCCGGCGGCGTTTGGGAGGTTGTGCTTAGCGGCGAACTTTATGGAAGATTTTACGGCTTCAAAGTGCTGAACAGCAAAAAACTAAAAAAAACTGATTTGCTCTGTCTTGATCCTTACGCAAAAGCCGTTGCTTCGTACAACACCTATATGGGGGAGCGCCTTGGAATTGTAATTAAAGAAAATGATTTCGATTGGGAAAACGACGAGTGGATCCAGCGCGACTGGAGCGACCTGATTATTTATGAAATGCATATAAAGGATCAGACGTCTCATCCCTCCTCCGGCGTTCATAAAGGGGGAACGTACCTCGGTTTAACCGATAAAGGAACACCAGGAGGATTGAGTTACATTAAAGCGCTCGGCGTAAATACGGTTGAGCTTCTTCCTTCTCAAGAATTTGCAAACATCGAAATTCCGTTCCAAAAAAAGTTTAGAGGAAAGATCAATACGTGGAACCCGTATGAAAGAAATCATTGGGGATACATGACCGCCGCTTTCTTCGCTCCCGAAGGGTATTATTCGGCAAGCGATAAACCGGTTCAATTTAAAAACTGGGACGGCACAACCGGTAAACAAGTAAATGATTTTAAAGAAATGGTAAAAGCCTTTCACAAAGAAGGCCTCGCCGTTATTATGGATGTTGTGTATAACCATCTTTCCGAATATGAACTCGGGAATTTAAAGGAAATTGACAAAGAATATTATTTCCGGCTTGATCAAAATGGAAATTTCAAAACAGAAAGCGGATGCGGTAACGATCTGAAAACCGAACGCCCGATGGTTCGCAAATTGATCATCGAAAGTATTTTGCATTGGATGAAAGAATATCATGTTGACGGCTTCCGTTTTGATCTCGGAAAATTAATTGATTGGGTTACTCTTGAAGACATCGTTCACGAAGTAAAAAAAATAAACCCGGCTGTAATATTTGTTGCAGAACCCTGGGGAGGCGGTTATGATCCAAGGGGAATGTCTTTGCGGGGAATTGCAAGTTGGAACGACCAGGTTCGAAACGGTATAAAAGGTGAAAACCCTGAAAACGGACTCGGCTGGATTTTCGGGCAATGGCAGGGAAATAACAATCTTAACCGTATCAAGAGTTATGTAAACGGCACGCTTATTCGAGATTCACTTGGATTGTTCCAAAAGAAAGAACATTCTGTTAATTATCTTGAATCGCATGACGGTTATACGCTTGGAGATTTTATCCGGCTGGGCACAAGAGAAGTTAGCAGCAGCCAGATAATTAAAGACGTTGATGCTTTCATAAAACTTTCTCCCGCGCAAATGAAATTAAACAAACTTGCAGCATTATTTCTCTTTACTTCGCAGGGAATTACTATGATTCACGCGGGTCAAGAATTTGCACGCACTAAAGTCATTCCTCTTTCCGGTGATACCCCGGACACAAACAAGGGAAGGATTGACCACAACACTTACGATAAGGATAATGAAGTAAATGCCATCAACTATCATCACGCAAAAATAAATCAGGAACTGCTCGACTATTACACCGGCTTAATTTCTTTGCGAAATGAGTATGGTGCATTTAGAAAAGCAGATTATAAAAACATTGGTTTTTTCTCCAACAACCAAAACGAATTTTCCATAGCTTATACGATCAACTATGGTGGGGATCAATTTGTTGTTTTGATGAACGCCGATCCAAACAGCGCCAAGGAATTTCTTTTGCCGGAAGGGATTTGGGAAGTGCTGGTCAATCCGGAATCTGCCGGGATAAAAAAACTTGATGTGGTCAGAGATAAATTGGTTATCCCGCCAACAGCAGGATATGTTTTGAAAAGTAAAAAGTAAAAAGTTGAAAGTTGAAAGTTGAAAGTTGAAAGTTAGTTTCTTCATTTTTCCCAAGACGCTGCTTGAGAAAAAAGCTACCTGCCCGGCTCAAACGGGAAATATCGAATGATGAAGTTGAAAGACAGTTGGTCTTCACTTCTAAATTCATTATTCCTTGTTCTATATTCGATATTCAATTATCGTTAACATGTTTAGTAATAACTGTTTTCTAAGTACCATACTGTTTTCCAATTTTTTACTGACGGTTTTATTTTGTAAAAATTTTCCTGAGGGATTGCTCGATAGCTTCTTTAAATTGAGTTAAGTTAACCGGCTTTTGAAAAACGTATTCAACCCCCAGATCATTATAAGCCAGGGTTTCCGGTTTTCCAACATCACCGCTTAGAATAATGACGTGCGGTTTCCCTTTAATTGAAGAGTCTCTAAACCGTTTCACCAACTGCATCCCGTTCATTTTTGGCATGGTGTGGTCGCTGATGATTAACGCAAGCGAGGTTTCTTTTATAATTTCCCAGGCTTCTGCTCCGTCACCGGCAAGAATGATTTCGTAATCAGGAACAAAGCTTTTTAAGATCTTGGAATATAAAAGTCTGTCTGTTTTATTATCATCAACCAGAAGAATAGTAGCCGAGGCTTTAGGCAAAGTAAATTTAAATGTTGTCCCTTTTCCTACCTTACTTTCGACCCAAATTTTTCCTCCGTGTTTTTCCACTATTTCCTTAACGAGCGAAAGACCAAGCCCTGTTCCCTTTTCCCCCGCAGTTCCCTCTGAAGTAAACTTTGCATCAACATCAAAAACCTTTGATAAATTCTCCTTCGATATTCCGGTTCCGGTATCGTTAACCCAAATTTCTATAAATCTCGGAACATCGGATTGGGCAAAATTGATTGCAATTGTTCCGCCGCTTTTGGTAAATTTCAATGCATTTGAAAGCAGATTGCCAAAAATTTGGGAAAGTAAACTTTTATCTGCAAACACATTTATTTCGTCGGTGACAAGGTTTTGTAAAGTAATTCCTTTTTTTATTGCAAAACCGGCTACTGCCTCTAAGGCTTTCTTTACATGTTCAAACAAATCAATTTTTGCCGGTTCAAAACGAATCCTTCCGGTTTGCAGTCTCGTCCAATCCAGGAGTGAATTTACAAGCGCAAGCATACTCTGCGCTGATTCTTGTATGTACCCAATATATTGCTTAGACTCTTCCGCGGTTATTTCATCATCATTTAAAAGAATATCTGTAAAACCGAGAATTGAACTGAACGGGGTTCTGAGATCGTGCGAAACAATTGAAATGAAGCGGTCTTTCGTATCGTTCAATTTTTTTAAATTATCGGACGATTTTTCAACTTCTTCTTCGGCTTTCTTTTGGATCGAGATGTCGCTTACCAAACCGAACATTTTTAGAATTTCGCCTCGCTGGTTACGGGTGACGGTAATCTTATTTTTGATCCAGACGAGGTGCCCTTGCTTATGAATAATTCTGAAGACAAGTTCTTCCGAATTTTTATAGTAATTATTGATAAACTTCCTCAATCTCATCTTGATCATTTTAAAATCATCAGGAAAAGTGATTTTGAAAAAATACCTTGAATCATGTAAAAATTCGGTTTGCGAATAACCGGTAATTTTTTCAATTGACGTGGTGAAAAACGTATAGCGGATATTATTTCCGGCTCGTTCGGCTGTCCAAAGCGAATCGTCTAAATTTTCCGTAATTGTTCTGTAACGTTCCTCCGATTCTTTAATGGCTTGCTGAACACGTTTCCGTTCCGACACATCTCGCGAAATAACTACAAAAAAAATGTCGTCCTCAAATTCAAAAGAAGTAACAGAGACTTCAATAAAGTTTTGTGTTCCGTTTTTATTTCGGCTAAGGAACTCATAATGATTCGGCGCCGTTTCTTTGCGAGCTCTGGCTTCGGTATAACCCCTAATTCTGAGAAGGTCTGTTTCATCAACAAGCTCCAGAGGGTTTGTGTTCAGAAGTTCTTCACCTTTTTCGTAACCGAATATTTTGGCAAAAGAATTATTGACTATTACAAAAGAGTTGTTAGACTCAACGGCAATGCCGTCGTTTGACGCTTCAAAAATTGCGCGCATGAGAAGAAGCTCTTGTTCAAAAGCTTTTTTCGCCGTAATATCTGAAAAAATTCCTCCGATATATTTTAATTTTTTTTGCGCATCATAGGTAACTGAAAAATTTCCGAGCACTTCAAGAAGTCCGCCGTTTTTTTTCACAAAAGTTAGTTCGGCTGATTTTACTTTTCCCTGAATAACTTGCTTTATCGAGAATTTTTTTTGTTGTGCTGAAGACGTCTCAAAAAAATCAGTTAATTTTTTTTCACTCAATTCTTTTTCGCTAAGACCAAGCTCCTGTAAAAAAGAAGGATTCGCGTAGATAATCCTGCCCGCTTCCGAAAAATTACAAATTAAATCTGAAGCGTTGTGAACGATCGAGCGAAACCGCTCTTCCGACACGCGCAAGACGCGTTCTACTTCAATTTTTTCCGTTATATCATTACAGAGAACAACGTAGAGCTGGGAGGATTCTCTGTTTTTTGTACCCAAGAAGGAAATGTCAATTTCTTTTTTTTGTTTTTGTTTTGTAATAATGGAGACGCTTGTATTATATTTTTCCGTAGCGGTTAAATAGGAAAAAATCGCAAACAGTTTGTTGTGATCAATCGAAAGAAAGAATTTTTCGAACGGTTTGTTAAATACTTCGCTTTTAGAATAGCCGAAAAGTTTCTCAGCCGCTTTATTCCAAAAATTAATTTTTCCTTCCGCGTTAAGAACCAACAGCGCATCACTGGCTTTCTGCGTGATGGTTTCATAGAACTGCAATTCATCAATTTGCTGTCTGAGGTGTTCCATCTCTTTGATGTAGGGTGAAATGTCTTTAAAGAAGAAACAAATAAATTGAATTTCTCGCCTGCCGGCAAGCACCGGGAAGATTTGAAGATCAAAAACAAATTCCTCCGCTTCAACCTCGAAAGAAGTAAGAAACGATGACCTTTTTTTCGTTTCTCTAATTTCTTTTAATGATTTTTCTAAGTTGCCAAGAGACGCCTGTGGTAATATTTCATTAATGGGGCGCTGAAGAAGATCCTTCTCGGGTTTGCCCGTTTGAATGTTTTTTCTAAAGACGGTTTTAGCCTGACTGCCAAAAACATAGCCAATGCTGCCATCCGCATCTGTCAAAACCATGAAATCGCTAAGGTTCTGCAGGAGATTTAAATAACTTTCATTATTAAGTGGGGGATTGGAATCGTTCGTTTTGCCAAGAACCTTTAAATCTTCTACCATGAGCATACCGCCGCGAAAATTTTCTTCTTCAAAAAGGGCAACTCCCTTTAGAAAAACGGAAATCTCTCCACCATCTGAAGTTTTTTGATTCCCAAGCTCCTTCTCAAAAAAGAATTGCTCGCGCAGATTTTGAATTTCTTTACGGATATCCGCAGAGAGAAAAAGCTGTTCGTCTTTGAGACTTTTTCCAACTGGTTTTTCAAGAAACTTCGGTCGTAAAACTCCAAGACTAGAAAAACACGCATTTAGATAGGTTATATTTTGCTGCTCATCAAAAACAAGCACTCCAACCGGTATTGCATCCAACAAAGCTGCGGCGGTTATTTCTTCAAATTGTTTTTCTTCTTCTGACGAGTTTGAAACCATAAATATCGTTTACTTTTTTGTGTGCAAAATAGTAAAAAGTTTTCATATTTGTGTTCAACGCCCCAAGCAGTAAATGAAATCATCTTTTCTCCTAACTCGATGGAATAATTTAAAGTGCCTTAGCGCTAAAGTTCGTATTATAACTGACAGAATATTAAGGCTACAAATAAAGCGATAGAATGAATGAATGAAGAGGAATGGATGTCTGTTTTTCATTCCATCATGCAACCATTCCATCATTCATTTACTGTTATTTGGTATTTGTTGTTTCCGGTTTATCCGGGTTGAGGGGTGGTATTTCTATTATCATCCCCTTGTCTGTTTTTATTTATCATGGATTTTTCGTCCAATCATTCAATTTTTTTTGTTAGAGATATCACTACCGTCCTGCTATTTCACTTTTCTCATATTTTAATTACACCTATATTTGCTGTATAAAAAAAAGAAAGAGGAACGTATGTTATTTTTAGTATCATTTGCCGCAGCTATTATTGCCCTGGTCGTTTTTTTTAACGCCAAAAAACGATTTAACAAATCGGAGTCAACCTTTGCCTTTATCGGATTTATTGTCGCCGCAGTAATATCCTTAATGCAATGCTTTACCTTAATTCCGGCGGGTTCGGTGGGTGTAATTGATTTTTTCGGAAACGTAAGTGACAATACATTGAAGTCGGGAGTAAATTTTGTTAATCCCCTTGCCAACGTAGTTAAATTCAGCATAAAGACTCAGGAAATTAAGGAAATGATGAACGTTCCTTCTAAAGAAGGATTGAGCGTTCAACTTGAAATAAGCTTGCTCTACCATTTAAATCCGGAAAACACTTTCGACATCTATAAATCGGTTGGAGAGAATTACGCAGAAATTATTTTGATTCCGCAGTTCCGTTCGGTGGTTCGTGGAGTTACTGCAAGGTATGAAGCAAAAAGTTTGTACACTTCCGAACGAGAAGGACTTGCAAAGGAAATTGAACTTGAACTTGCAGGACTTGTAGCAAAAAGAGGAATTACAGTAGAAAGTTCTCCTTTACGTCAAATTGTTCTCCCGGCAGGATTAACCGCTTCAATCGAAGAAAAACTTAAAGCCGAGCAGGAAAGTCAACGGATGCAGTTTATTCTTTTAAAAGAAAAGCAAGAAGCTGATAGAAAAAGAATTGAAGCTCAAGGCATCGCCGATTTCCAGAAAATAGTTTCAATGGGATTGAACGACCAACTGTTAAAATGGAAAGGCATTGAAGCCACCGAAAAATTAGCCGGCTCGAACAATTCTAAAATTGTAGTTATCGGTTCCGGGAAAGACGGATTACCGTTGATACTTGGCGGGAATTAATTTCAGTTTTATTATTAATGATACGGTAAGTAAAGAACTAAATTTGATTTAAGAACAAAGATTAACGATTTATGAATTTTGAAGTATGACATCACAAATCGAATATCGTTAATCGTCATTCTAAATTCATTGACTATGCAACAACCTTACCGTCTGCCTTCATAACTACATCTATTGTCTTCTAAAAAGGCCGACTATTTGACTCGGCTTTTTTTATTTTTAGTGCTGAAATCTTTAAGTTGATAAAAATAATGCCTAAAATTAAGTCAAATAGAAAAGAAACATTTCCCCTCTCTTGTCGTCATTTAATAAACGATTACTCAAATTATGCAGAATACACAGATAATAGACTTTACTCTGGTTTATAACAAACATAAAAAAGCTCTTTATCATTATGTTTTAAAAATCACCAAGTCACAGATGAAAGCTGAAGACATTGTGCATGATGTGTTCATAAAACTGTTTGATAATCTTTCTTCAATAGTTGATACAAACAAAATTGAGTTTTGGGTTTTTAAGACGGCGAGAAATCTTTCACTTGATCATCTGCGCCAAATAAAAAGAAACAATTTGCGCGATGTTGATATTGCCGATTGCGTGAATGTTGCGGAGGATTTCGCCTATACTTTTGAAAAGAATGAAATAAAAGAAATCATAATGAACGAATTGAACAATATGAATCCCGAACAAAGCGAGGTTTTTTTGTTAAAAGAATATTCCGGAATGAGCTACCGGCAAATTGCCGAGCTGATGGAAATATCCGAAGAACTTGTAAAAAGCCGTCTTTACAAAGTAAGAGAAAAGTTGAAGACGGTAATTTTGAATTTAAATAGAGGTGAATTATGAATTGCAGCAACACCGACACTATGATGCATGAATATTTTGATAACGAATTATCAAAAGAAGAAGAATCGTTTCTTTTCACTCACTTAGCACAGTGTGAAGATTGTAAAAACAATTTCAAAGCATTGAATAGAGTACAGTATGAATTTCGCAAGGGAGAGAGCGAATTGCCGGAACGGCTTGAGCAACGTATTTTTAATACTATCAGAACTAAAGAACGGCATGCGGTAACCAATTCATCCAAGAAGCGATTGCCAACTTATTTGATTTATGGATATGGAGTAATAATTACGATGCTTTTTCTTTTTATGGTTTACCAATTTTACGATCTTAAAAATGAGACCTTGAACTATAAAGAGAATTTTGAAGTAACAATGGTACAAATTGATTTGCAACAAAAACAAATAAGTGCGCTCATAAACGAGATGCCGGCAGTCAAAGTAAAGACATCCGTTGATAATCCTGATTTATTAACAATAGGAATATTGGAGTCTTTATGAAAAAAAAGATTTTGCTTTCGGTTGTTTTGTTTTTAGGACTGTTTGTGTCGTGCAAAAACGATGTGGAAACTTCTCCCAACAAGGAAGTTCCAAAACCTAAGATCAAAAATGAAAGCCTTCTAAACTACGATTATGAGTTAGGCATAACGTCTGTAGCAAAAGTGAATAACGCTAAGTTTTTAAAAGAGATGAATTCTATCTTTCCCGTTGATACAGTATTAAAACATTTCGGATATGGGGTTCACAATTTTTATTTAGCGTTATCTATTTATAAGAATGGAAAACCTTCCCGATACACGTTTGTTCAAGATGTTGGTTTTATGTACGGGAGTGTTCCTGAAGATTTTAGAGAGCAATACGAACTCAATCATTCTTCTCGTAAAAAAAAATCGGCTAATTCGGTTTTCTACAATTCCTTCGTTGATAAGAATACGATATTTGAAACAAAACTTGGTCAATTAGCCGGAAAAAATGTAAGTAGTATAAAATATTTCGAGATTAGAATCGGAATTGATAAAAACAGGAAGGTGATTACCCCCTGGACGATAAAAGAGATTGACTTAAAAAAATATTTGCCTGTCTTCGATGGGAAATATGATAGAAACGATTTTTTGTCCGGTGGGTTTACTACAATAATCGGAGGATTGGAAGCGCTTAATGGTAAAATCACCTATCCCTCCGAAGCCCAAAAAAATGGAGTTACTGGTAAAGTGGTTGTGAATGCCTACATTGATGAAAAAGGAAATGTTGTTGGAGCTCAACTCTTCAAAGGAATCGGCTGGGGCTGTGACGAGGCGGCTTTAAAAGCAGTATCGGAAGTGAAATTCCATCCTTCACCATCCGGGAAATGTCAAGCTATAATTCCAATTGATTTTGAATTAGAATACAAACCTGAAAATTATGATCTTACAAATACGCGGATTACTTTTTCTCCAATTCCGCCCAAAGTAGGAGAAAAGAACAAAGTATTTTTTAATGTTGTGAATGTTGGACAAAAAGCACTTCCGAAAAAAGCGTTCGTGAACTCGCTTTATATTGATAATGAATTAGTCATGGCTTCGATAAGTAAAATGAAAATGAACCCAAATAAAAGTGAAGGTTACTTTGTTTCCTGGACACCAAAACGAATTGGGAAATTGAATTACATAATTTATCTCGATTCTAAAAACGAATTAAATGAATCGAACAGAACAAATAATGTTATAAAAGGACAAGTCGAAGTAAAATAAGGATTGTGGTATCAATAAAAATAAAACGGAGAGGTTCAAAATGAAAACTAGCATTTATCTGATGGTAATTTTTTTCTTGGTATTCGCCGGATGCGCAAAGCAGCCGAAGGAATATCCCAACGTAAGTATTGCTCAAGTGATCCAAGATTTGAAATGGGACTATAATTACGCAAAAGTGAAAAATGTTTTAGAAACGAACTATGGCCTTGATTTTTCGGGTGAAATAAAACTCACCCAAGGGAAACATAAAAGAAATCTTAAAGCTTTCAAATTTGAAGGGGGAAAGATCAGCGGATTAAAATCTCAGAGTTGGTCGGTCACGTTTGATAATGATACTTTAATAGATGTTTTAGTTGGGATTGTTTCGGAAACATCAGACAAATGCGCTAAAGATATTCTCGCCCTCAGGGATACGATAAATAATCTGCCTTATGAAAAATTTCCAAGAATTAATTATGAGTGGATTTTACACGATGAAGGAAAAGCAATTGGACGCATTCAAATGACAAATAGCTTTGGCAGAGGAGTAACTCTTTTTATCTCAACCAATAAATTCATCAACAAGTATTCTTATATGTAACGATAAGTTGAAGTATAATAAGACTTTGGCTCAGTGAAATAAGTTCAACATTGTGAAAAACATTTCAAATTCTTTTGAAGAAATAAATTTTAATTATAATTTAGCAGAGAATCTGGCGAACATTCACTACATACTGTTGTCGGTTAAATAAATAGTCAAATAGTTCGGAGGTTATATGCGTTTAGTGCTTTTGGTTTTCCTGGTTTCTTCATTTGTGATTTGTCAAGATCAGAATGAAAAGTTTGTTACTGCTCCGTTTGAGAAAGGAATGCCCAGGGAAATCTTTTTCAAATGGGAGAACGCTTCTTATTCGGAAATAGATATAGGGGAGTTTTACAAAGCATTATATGTTGTTTCACGCGACTCTTTTAACAGCGCGAAAAACTGTTCACTGTTTTTTATAACCCAAAACGGCTTTTCTTATAATGATATTTCCTTTGTACTGAAAGAAAAAAAGATATACGAAACCAGTATATCATTAACCACTCAAGAAGAAGATACACTATCTCCACTAAAGTTAATTCTAAATCTTGATGAGAAAAGTTTAAAGTACCGGTGGGATAATAAAGACATGGCTAACTACGAACACCCAACCATCGTTGGGGAATACAAATTAAAAGTTGGAAATGTTTTTCCGCAAGTAGAAGTTGAAACCGCAAAAGGCACCTGGTCAAACAAAGAGAAAAATAAAATTATTGTAATTAATTGGTGGGCAACTTCTTGTTTGCCCTGCATTGAAGAAATACCGGGACTCAGTCAACTTGTTGAGAAGTATCCCAAAGATAAAGTTGAGTTCGTCGCGATTGCCTGGGATAAAAAAAACCATGCAAAATTTATAAGCAAACATAAGTTTAGCTACTTACAAGGGTTTGGTGATAAGAAATTAACCAAACTGTTTGGCGAAGCTTTCCCAAGAAATATTATTCTTAACAAAAAAGGAATAATCTTATATAATCAAACTGGTGGTTTGAAAGATACTTATCTAGAGTTAGAAAAAATCATAGAGGGGAATTTATGATTGCCAAAATTCTAACAATTTTATTTTTTGCAGCATTGTGGATAAATGTAGAAGCCCAAACTCCAAAACTTGAGGTAACTATTATTAATGAGGAATTTCTCCCTATCAGCAAAAATGATTTTTTAATTCTCGCTCAAGAAATATTTCAATATGAATGTAAAAGGATGAATTTCAGAAAGGATATTCATCTCACGGTTGAAATTAAAGATTTAGCAAAAGATATAAGGGGTTTTATTCTCCCGCACTCCACTTCCGATTCAATTTTTTTATCAAAAGATAGCATAAAAGCTAAAGACCACTTACCCGGAATATTCGCTCACGAGTTGGGACATTTAATCTATTTTAAATTACTAGATTCTTTTTTTTGCAATGGCAATACGTATTGGGGAGAAGGTTTTGCAAGTTGGGCTGCGGGGAAATATTATCTTCAATGGCAAGGTTATCAGAATTATGATTCAGCACTCAAAGAAATAGTTTCTTCAAATAGATTTTACGATATAAAAAATATCTATGATGAGATGATCAGACCGGCTAAACAAAGAGATGTTATTTATGTTGAGTGGGCATCTTTCATTGATTTTTTAATTGAAAAATATGGCTTTGAAAAGATTAGTTCAATAAATAATTCTTTTGCTCAAGTTACAAAAGCTCTTTCTTTAAAAGACTCCGTTTTAATGGAAGTGACGAATTTTGATAACATAGATGAAGATATTAAAAGGCTTGGGTTAAAATATGATGACATTGCGTTAAAAGTTATGTCCAGTGACGAAGTTCTTTTAGTGCTGATAAACCGAGATGAAAAAACACACCGGATAGAACCGGTTATCTTATTAGAGGAGGCTTATATAAAAATATATAATACCAGCTTTGATGAGCTTAAGAAACAATGGAAATTGAGGAACAAAATAATCAACTAGCGCGGAGAGGTTCAAAATGAAAAACAGCATTTATCTGATCGTAATTATTTTCTTGGTTTTAGCCGGATGTCAAAAGAAGCCAAGGCAGTATCCAAATGTTACCTTTGCACAAGTTTTTCATGAGTTAAAATGGAACGACAATTTTGCCAACGTGAAAAATATCTTGGAAACAAAATACGGTCTTGAATTCACCGATGAACTTGCAAAAGGAAAAAACAAAGATAATTTTAAGGTTTTCCAGTTTGAAGGAGGTAAGTTTAGCGGATACAAATGTAGTGAATGGCGGGTGACTTTTATGAACGATTCTTTATGGGACGTTTTAATTTTTATTCCCTCTGAATCCAGAAAGAAATGTGCTCAATCCGTGCTTGACATCAGAGATACGATAAACAACCTTCCATACGAAAAATTCCCAAGAATTAATTATCAGTGGATTTTACATGATAAAGGAAAGGCAATTGGACGCATTCAAATGACAAATAGCTTTGGTAGAGGAGTAATGCTTTTTATCTCAACCAATAAATTCATTAACAAGTATTCTTATAGGTAAGAACAAATCAGGTAACTCTAATGAATTGGTCTTCGCTTCCGCAGATGGATTGAGAATGTCTTCAAATAAAAACGCTCCTCATAAAAAGGAGCGTTTTTGTTAAACATCTCTCTCTTAGTTCGGTCTTGTTACAAATGAAAACGAATAAGGCAGCTTCATTTTATTCCCATACATATCCGTGACCGTTGAAGCAATGGTAACGGTATATTTTGTATTTGCTTGAAGCGCCGAACCGGGCGTAAATATAATTTGATTCATCTGCTCATACGGGTAGTAGCCTCCATACGAAATGGTTCCGCTCGCCTGGGGTGAAATTGATATTGCGGTTTTTGCCGAAGAGAGAGTTACATAATTATTAAAATTGATGCGAAATGGTTCTGTCGGGGTAACAAACAATTGCCCATTATTTGGGGACGTGTTCTCAATATTAAGCGCCGAGGTTCTGAAAGAGAACGTGAACGTGAGCCCAATCTCAATTCCATCTTTGTCTTTTGCGGATTTATCAATTGTAACCGTAATTGTCGTATCGGATAAAA
Source organism: Ignavibacteria bacterium CG1_02_37_35 (assembly GCA_001871325.1). GTDB lineage: Bacteria > Bacteroidota > Ignavibacteria > Ignavibacteriales > Ignavibacteriaceae > UBA1563. The sequence goes on along the minus strand of MNVA01000001.1, from coordinate 14,340 downwards.
ACGGTCCGCCTGTGTAAATACGCAGGACATTTTCTTCTGGCCAGAGAAAGATTGTATTCATTTGCGGGGAGACTTGAGTTGACCCCTCGACTGATGATTTATTCATTCTTCTTGGGAAAGTTACCGTGATACCGCTATAATTATAATTTAATGGGGAAACATCTACATCTCCATGAACCGGGTTGGTCAAAATTCCATTTTGGGTAGAGTAAGATTGTACGGTTTTAAATTTGAAGTTAAGGGGGAATCGCAAAAAATTGCCGGCAGTATCCTTTGCGGTAGTGCCAATAGTTACAGTGTACGCCGTATCCGGGTAAGAATCTTTTCTCGCAAATGAATATGTCATTGAAGTAACTTTGCTGAAAGTCGTAATAGTTGCGCCATTATCAAAACCGGTTTTTGCGTCCGCAAAAAAACCATACATAGGGGCTTGCGTGTAGCTTCCCCAATAGAAAATTCCTTCAACAGCCGGTTCAACCGAGAAAGCCTTTTCTACACTTTCTCTATCCATCGGATGCGTGAAAAGAATGGAAACCGAAATTCTACCATATCTCCAATCATATACTATCTCACCGTTATTTTCAGGGTAGAAAGATTCAACTAAATCGGGAACGGATGAAAGATCAATTTCACCAAAATAAACTATGCTTCCGCCATCTAACATAACGTTTGCTTTTGAATAAATTCTGTAATTATCTGCGCGGATAGTAACATCATAATTTCCTTTGCGAAGATCCCGGAAAGTGAATGATCCGTCAATGGGGTTTATTTCAACCGAATCAATAGGCATAACTTGACTTACGATAACTGTTGCTTTGCTGTTTTTCTGAATAACTTTACCAACAAGGTCAGCATGAAGAAGATCGTTTGTATATTCTTTTGGGAGTTGCTCCTGAACAATTGTTTCTTTACAACCAAAGAAAAAGAGAGCAAGGAAGGCAAGAAGATGTATTGTTGTTTTCATAATAAATCCTCGTTGAATTGTGAGTATAAACTTTTACAAAATTTGTATAAAAGGTAGCTATTTAAATAATAGCTGTCAAGCTAAAAATAAAGTTCATGGTTGAAGTTATTTTCCCGTTTCCAGAAAAGGGAAACGATTCTCAATCGTTGTTTACGGTGAAAAATTAAAACTGTTTCCCGTGCTTTTTCATTATGCTTTCCCACGTTGCAACATCAAGCTGTTCCGATTCCTCAATTAACATTATGGGAATGTCGTTTTCGATACGGTAGCGTCTTCGTGTTGTTTTCTCGGTTGAGACGAGAAAATCGCCGTCTAAAACTAAATCGGCTTTGGTTTCGGGGCAGCATAAAATATCAAGTAGTTCCTGACTGATCATATTCTTCCTAATTCGTTTTCTTTAAAATAAAAACATTCCGCTTCGTTACCAACGGAATGTTTTTGAGGTCACTAACTAAATCCGCCTGGGGGACGGATAGAAGGAGGGTAGTTAGAAAATAAATGTTACGCCAAACTTGTAAGAATCAGTCATAAACGGAGCCGGTGTGTTGAACGGCCAATTCATTTTGTCTTTTCGCAATTCATAAATGCCGTAAGACAAACCGTTCTTTAAAAGAAAATTTATTACCGGCGCTGCCATTGGTGTTGAATCCAAAATTTTATCTACAAACTCATCTACCATTGATTGTGCGGCAACTTCAATGATCGCACCGCCAGCCCATTTCCAGAATAACCACCTTGGAAAAACTTGGGCGCGTTCGTATGAGGCGTTAAGTACGAGTTGGGGAATGATCTGAATTTTCATTCCGGCTTCTGTTTTTTGTCCGTATCTAAATGCATCTCTAAACATGTTCAACGAGAGGCTGTCGGCAATATCCGGAATAGGGTTATCTATTTTCAATCGGGAGAGAGTGAAAGCGTTCCCGTTATAGAAAATGATTGCCGATTTTTGACTTGGTTTGTAACCGTAACCACGATCCCAGCCTGCAGCAAAGCGCCACATATCGCCGTCTAAATCTGATGAAACAGATTTTTTTGCCAACTTGTATGAACTGTTTGAAATCCCAAAATAACTGCTGTTATACTTCATAATGCTTTCTGTATTAGATACATTATATTCATTTGTGTATCCAAGTTTCAGTTCAGCAAGATTCGCTTTGTTAAACTTTCCTGTTAAAAGATTTAACGAGTTTTTTGAAAAGCCGTAATTCGTTTCGATAGTTGGATTTCCGTGAAGATGAAAATCTATATTAAAATTATGATACGAATCTTCATCATCGTAAAACCAATCATCATCTTCTTCTTGAGCTTGCGCGGTTACGCTGACGAAAAGAACTAATAACGATACAATTGAATATTTAAGTAATCTTAGTGACATAAAGACTCCAAATTATTTTTTGAAATTACTAACAAGCCAAGTGCCAAAGTTTTTCACACGCAATGTTAGCTTAATTTTTCTTTTTAAGACTTTTTTCTGTGATGAATGGTTACAACTGCTGGATGAATGTCCTAATATCTGTATTAATTACAGGGTAAATTCTAATAAATTAGACAGCAATGAGAGTTTCGACTGTTTTGCGTTTACAATTTCATTTCTTTTTTGCTTCACGTTTTAGAGAAAGTGAATTATTCTTTATTTTTACCGCCGATGAATTGAATTTAATTGACAAAGATGGGAAATCTTCTATGAACACAATAATGAAAGAATTTCGTGAATTTGTATTGCGGGGAAACGTAATTGATATGGCGGTCGGTATTATAGTCGGCGCCTCATTTGGGAAAATTGTTTCATCGTTGGTGAACGATGTTTTAATGCCTCCAATTGGTCTGCTTCTTGGCAGCGTTGATTTTTCAAATATCTACATTAATCTCTCCGGGAAAAGTTATGAGACCTTGCAAGCCGCAAAAGCAGCAGGTGCGCCAACCATTAACATCGGATTGTTTTTAAACAACGTTTTTGATTTTACTATTGTCGCGTTCGCTCTTTTCTTTACAATTAAGCAAATCAATATTTTGCGAACTCAAAAAAAGAAAGAAGAACCAAAAGCAATAGAAAGTCTTCCGACAAAGAAGCAATGCCCGTACTGCTTTTTTGATATCCCTGTTGAAGCCGTTAAATGCGGACACTGCGGCTCTGAAATGAAACTATAGAATTTATTTGCAACAAGAACGAATCAGATTACTTCAGAACGGTAAAACTAAACGAGGCTCTGTCCTTTATTGGATGAGCCGAGATCAACGGGTGCATGATAATTGGGCGCTAATCTTCGCACAACGATTAGCCATCGAGAAAAATGAAATATTAACGGTAGCTTTTTGCCTCCAGCCAAATTTTCTCGAAGCAACTATCCGACAATATGGTTTTATGCTCAAGGGTTTGGCGCAGATTGAAAAAAAACTGAACAGCCTGAATATAAATTTTCATTTACTGCTTGGTTCCCCGGAAAAAGTTCTTCCATTGTTCATTGTTGAAAATGACGTTTCGGTGCTTGTTTCGGATTTCGATCCTCTTCGCATAAAAAGAATTTGGAAGCGCGAAGCCGCCAAGTCAATTGAAATTCCTTTTTATGAAGTTGATGCCCATAATATTGTTCCGGCACTGTTGGTTTCTCAGAAAGCAGAATTTGGCGCATACACTATTCGCCCTAAAATTCACCGGTTACTTCCCGATTTTCTTGATGAATTTCCTCCGCTGCTTTCAATGAAAAAAAATCAACCGCGAAAAAAAACAATAAATTGGGATAAGGTTGTCAAATCGCTTAAAATAGATTTTGCTGTAAAAGAAGTTGATTGGATAAAATCGGGCGAAGATGAAGCCGAAGAAATGCTCGATCTCTTTCTTCAAAAAAAACTTTCGCAATATAATGATCTGCGAAATGATCCAACAAAAGAGGGACAATCTAATCTTTCACCCTATTTGCATTTTGGGCAACTTTCTGCGCAACGAATTGCTTTGCATGTGAAAAAATATTTTCCGCATAACGAACATTCGGAAGCTTTTCTTGAAGAACTAATAGTCCGCCGGGAGCTTTCGGATAATTTTTGTTATTTCAATGCTTCGTATGATTCATTCGAAGGATTTCCGCAGTGGGCAAAAGTAACGCTGAGCGAACATAAAAAAGATACGCGCGAATTCGTTTATTCGCTTCAGGGGTTTGAACTTGCTGCAACGCACGAACCCTTGTGGAATGCGGCTCAAAATGAATTAAAAAATAGAGGAAAACTCCACGGTTACATGAGAATGTACTGGGCAAAGAAAATTTTAGAGTGGAGCGAGTCGCCCGAAGCTGCTTTGCAAATAGCAATTTTCTTAAATGATAAGTATGAACTTGACGGTAGAGACCCGAACGGTTACGCCGGTTGTGCATGGGCAATTGGCGGCACGCACGATAGAGCTTGGGGAGAGCGCAGCGTTTTCGGGAAAATCCGTTATATGAATTTTAACGGCTGCAAACGGAAATTTGTAGTTGATGAATATATTAGCAAATTCACTTTTGTAGATTCTTTGAGGTGAAATAATTGATGATGGAATATTTTAAACGATGGATTTTTTCATTACTGCTTCTGCCGATTTGTGTTTATTTTATTTTGCACAGAGGCGAATATACCCTGCTCGATAATTTTCATCTCATTGTACACGAAGCGGGACATCTAGTCTTCTCATTCTTCGGAACATTTATTCAGTTCCTTGGCGGTACGTTGATGCAGTTGGTTATTCCCGTTTTGCTTTTAATAGTTTTTTATAAATCTGCTATGCCGAAAGGAATGCAGCTATCGTTATTTCTCCTCGGGCACAGTTTTATCAACGTTGCCGTTTATGCTGCCGATGCGAGAACACAGGCGCTTCCACTTCTTGGAAATGGAAAACATGATTGGAATTATTTACTGAATGAAACGAATTTGCTTAACTTTGATGCAGAAATAGGAAATATTTTTTTTGGTTTTGCAATTTTATTTTTTGTTCTTGCAATTATATTTCCTGCTCACAGAATGGCAGAATAGAAAGTAAAATATTTATTCACTTAATCCCAATTATCATGAAACGATTTTCTTCAACATTGATTTTCCTTCTCTCCGTTTTTGCTATTGAGTTGTTCTCACAAAAAGATACGACTAAAACATTTTATGCAAACGGAAATCCTGAGTCGGTTATTCCTTTTGATAATGGCGCCCGCGAAGGTATTGCAAAATTCTATTTTGAAAATGGTAATTTAAAAGAAGAAAGAAATTATCTTGCCGGAAAAGTTGAGGGTGAAGTTAAACGTTATTACGAAAACGGGAAGCCGAAAGAACTTTTTTCAATCTTAAAAGGGAAACGGGACGGCGCAACAACAACTTTTGACTCTCTCGGGAATTATCTCTCGGATGTTTATTACACAGAAGGAAAAATTCAAACTGGAGAATCTGTTAGTGAAGATAGCGACTCGGAAGAAATTGCAGAAGCTACAATTTCGGAAGAGCCGGTACTAGCTCCTCCAATTGAAAAGATTGAAGAGAAACCACAAATACTTTCTTCTTCGGATATTCTTGATTCATCGCTTTATCGCAATCCTGCAATTTTTCCCGAACCAAGAGTAGGATATAAAATGTTTTATGAAAACGTCGTTTATCCCCAAGCGGCAAAAGCAAAGAAAGTTGAGGGAACAGTGCTGATAAAAGCCATCATCAACGAGTATGGCGATGTTGAGAAAACCGAAATTGTAAAGGGAATCGGTTACGGCTGCGAAGATGCCGCCGAAATTTCTATTTCGTACGCAAAATTTTACCCGGGACTTGTCCGCGGCAAACCGGTTAAAGTTGAAATGGTTTTTGCAATTGAGTTTAAACTTGCGAAAGAGAAGTAGGGAAAATTTTAGTGTTTTTGGTGAGCATATTTATATTACTGCTTAGCTTTTGTCTTTTAACACTTCATCTTTTTTCAGCAATTGATGTCCTTCAAAAACTGTAAGAATTTCGATTGAATTTTTCTTCACCAGATAGACAATGCGGTAATTTTTGTGCAGCAGTTCTCTTATATTTTCAATAGACAATTCCGGCACAACTCTTCCTTTTCTCGGATTATCAACAAACCCTCCTGCCGCTTTTATATTGTCTCTCGCAATATAATCTTCAATAGCTTGCAATCGTTGTAAAGCTTCTTTTGTCCAGTTTAGTTTCATCGTTCTTTTGCAATGCGGGTTTTCTGTAATTCTTTCCGGAGTTGAGCAGTAGTTAATATTTCGCCCTTTTCGGAATCGGCTAAACCACGCGAAATTGAATCGATAAATAATTTTGTCTGCCGTAATTCATCAAACTCTGCCGGCGAGATTAAAACTCCTGCGGGTTTTCCGTTTTGTGTGATAATGAGGGAGTTTCTTTTAGATTGGATTTCTTTTAAATATGTCGCTAATCCGGCTTTAAATTGTCCGACAGGAACTATATCGTTTGAAACTGATATGGAATTCATTTTAACATCCTAATTTTGTCTTTATTCGGTACTTAATTTAGTCCTAAATTACGACAAGGTCAAGAGTGTGCCGCTTCAAATATTAATCCGCTTGTTTCCCTTGGTGCTTCATTTCCGAAATTCGTACAATGGTGTAAGCAATCAGCGCAAAGATAAAAAAGACTAAAAGCATCCACGCAATACTTTGCAGCGACTCGATGATTGTTCTATAAATTTCTAATATCCACCGCTCAGAAGTAAGCGCGAGGGGCTGTGCATCTTTTCCACTTGAAATATATTTCTCCAATTCCCAAACACGCACTCCGCCTGAAATACCGACAACATAAATTGCGAAAGTAACATATTTCGTCCATGCCGTTTGGATTTCATCGGCAATAATTCTTTTTAACATTGCTGCTACAGGTTTTTTAAAGAAGAGAACAACAACAAAAGAAGTTGCCGCGGCAAGAAAAAAAGTTAAGAGCAAAAGAACTATCATTTCTTTCTCCTTACATTATTTTAGGCGAAAAGTTATTCGCTGTTGTTTTTTAGCAAGTCGGAATTCTTCTCAATGTATCCGTCTTTCGCCAAACTATCGTATGAACGGTGTACAATAATAGTAACTTCGGAAGATTCGTTGTGCCCGGTGGATTCAATAATAGCGCCGTTAATTTCTTTCGATATTTTGATCGTGGCGATCAACTTATCCTGAGAGATCAACTTGTTTTCAAACCTGGTTTTCTTTCCTTTCAAGTTTGATAAGCCCCAATAGACGCCCTTCTTTGCATTTTGAAAAGCGAGCGAAAGCTCGTCTTCCATCTGCTGATTGAACGACATAAAAAGAAACGGAACAAGTAAAACCCAAATTTTCAGTAACATAACACCCTCATAGTTTATGAAAATGAATTAACTTTTTTCTTCCCAAATTTGAGCAATGGTAATAATAACCCTGACAGCCATTTCCATATCTTGAATAGCTACCCACTCTGTTTTGGAATGAAAACTATGTTCACCGGCAAAAATATTCGGAGTCGGTAATCCCATAAAAGATAACCGGGCTCCATCAGTACCGCCGCGAATTGCCGATTGCTTCGGGGCAATATTCAAACGTTCCATCGCTTCGATGGCGTAATTTGAAACTTGTTTATGTTGATCGAGAATGTAGCGCATGTTGCGGTATTGTTCTATCTGCTGAAAAGTGTAACGCGCTCCCGGAAATTCTTCCACTACTTTAGCGGCTAACTTGATCAACAAATCTTCATAGTCTTTTAACTTCTCTTGATCAAAATCGCGGATGATAAATTTAACTGTTGTTTCTTCTTCGCTTCCGGAAATATTAAATGGGTGAACATATCCTTCTCTATCGTCTGTCGTCTCTGGAGAAAGGTTTCCTTTTGGAAGTTGATCAATAAAATGCGCGGCAACTTTTATTGCGTTTATCATCTTTCCTTTTGCGTAACCGGGATGGATGTTCTTTCCTTGAAATTTTATAAAAAGCGCATCGGCAGAAAAGGTTTCTACTTCAACTTCACCGCGCGTTTGTCCGTCAACCGTGTAAGCATATTTTGCGCCGAATTTTTTCACATCGAATTTTTCTGTTCCTCTGCCAACTTCTTCATCGGGAGTAAAGCAGACTTTAATTTCTCCATGTTTTACTTCAGGATGAGAAAGGAAATAGTGTATCGCGTCAACAATTTCTGCAACTCCGCATTTGTTGTCTGCGCCGAGCAATGTTGAACCGTCGGTTGTAATAATATCGTATCCGAGCATCGCTTTTAAATCCGGATTATCTTCGGCTTTAATTACTTGTCCGTCTTTTTCAAGAATAATGTCGCCGCCTTGATAATTTTTTCTGAAAACGGCTTGAACATTTGCACCGGAAACAGCCGGTGAAGTATCAACGTGAGCAATAAAGCCAATAGTGGGAACTTGTTTATTCGTGTTGGAAAAAAGCGTTGCCATTACATAACCATTCTCATCCATGTGAGCATCGCTTAAGCCTAACGCTTTAAGTTCATCGGCTAAATCTTTTGAAAGAATTTTTTGCTTTTCGGAACTTGGAAAACAAGTAGCTTCTTCGTCTGATTGCGTATCGTATTTTACATAGTTAAGAAAGCGGTCAACGCAGGTAAATTTATAATTTGAGTCGAACATAAATTTTTCTCCAAATAAAAGAATCAGTTGTTAAGATAAATCTGCTAAATCAAAATTTATACAAAGGTTAACAAAATTTTTAATGCTCATTTAATTTCTTTAGCCCTGTTTTTGCAAGTATCTTGTTGATGGCGGCACTGCATTAAATGTTAGTTTGGTTTGTGAATTAAGAATTTTAATTCTTTCACGAGCAAGCTCACAATATTCGTGGCTTATGTCAATACCAATATAGTTTCTGTCTAATTCGCAAGCAACTCTGCAAGTTGTACCACTGCCACTCATCGGGTCAAGAACAATGCCGCCTGGATTTGTCCAAGAAAAAATATGGTCTCTTGCAAGTTCACAAGGGAACGGTGCCGGATGTCCTTTTGCTTCTTGGTCTTCCTGTTTCTTGCCAACAACATACTCCCAAATATTTCCTTTGATTTTCTTGTCTTTCACAGGTTTAGCAAACTTTTCTCTCGTCTGTTCGTTCTTTGAATAGTTTTTGTAAGTTGTACCATTTAATTCTAAACCCGCATGTAGACAGTCTACCAATATCGGATTATGGGTTTTTACAACTCCTTTACTAAACACAAACATAAATTCAAACTCATTGTTGTATCTCTTGCGATAAATTTGAGGAATTGGATTTCTTTTTCTGAAAATCATTGTATCGTGCAGATTAAATCCAATTTCTTTAAAAAACAGAGCTTGTTTAAAACTTGTTCCCGTCTCGGTTCCTACAATGGTTGCATCTGCTACAACCCATACGACAACTCCGCCTGGTTTTGTTATGCGATATAATTCTTTAGCGATGTCTTCAAAAGGAAAAACGTATCCCTTATAATTTCGCAAATCATCGTAAGGTGGCGAAGTGACCGTCAAATCAATTGCATTATCTTCAATGTTTCTCATCACCTCTACGCAATTGCCTTCAATAATCTGATTTATGTAGTTGTTGATATTCATCTCTAAATTATTTTACAGCAAAAAGACCGTTGTCTGAAATGGACTTGATAGTATTAATCTTGCTATCAATTTTATGAACTTTGATAAGTTCTTTGAGTGCTTCCTGACGGCTCATGCTCATAGTTTTTTCTCGTTCTTGTGCTAAAAATGTCAAGGCTTCCTCTTTCGCTATGCTGATTGCTTCAATTGATGCTACTTTTTCGATAGACCAAAGATTTTCTATTTTCTTTGAAAACCCAAGCATTGTTCTGTTAATAAATAACCAATACTCAATTGCGTTTTTAGAGGAATTAAGTGTAGGTATTGTTTGAAATATTTTGCGCAAAAGTTGCTGTGCTTTGACTTTGCTTTCTACTTCAGAATAAGTCAATAACAATGAAAGGTGAGAGTATGTAAAAACACAGACGTTTCGTGCTATTGCTTGCTGATAAATCTGGCTTGAAGTGTTTGGCAATTGATAAATTGGACAAACTACCATTGCATAGGGTTTGCCTCTTTTCCAATTGTCCATTGCCTGAACTTTAAAATCCTTTTGGTTTTTGGCTGTTCTGCTAAGTCTAAATGATTTGGCATCAGCTACAAAACTGTAATCTTTGGCAAAAGCCTCCACATCTGCAGCATCTGCCCTTTCTTTGAGTACAATACTATTAAGACCAAGTGCTTCGAATGATAAAGAAAGCAATGTATCTGTATATTTTGAATAGAGTTTTTCTTCACTTGTGTCGTGTCCGTATGATTCTGGTATATTGCCACAAAGTCTTAAATGGTCAATAAGAGCTACTATACCTGATTTTTTAATTTCTAGGCCTAGTTCCTTTTCTAATCGATCTGAATCGTCACCGAAGTTTCCACTCAATTTACGAATCTCGTCTATCCAATAGGTTCGTCTGCTTACGGCTCTATCCGAAATGATGATTTCCAAGCAATGTCTTTCTATTTAAGTTTTCAACCTTTATTATTTACTGTTGGTTGGTTTTAAGCATTTCTATCAACGACTTTATAAACTCTTTGAAATCCTTGTTGATTACCATATTTCCAATTGTTGTATTCTTCTCTAATTGACTCTAATGCTTCAAGCCGTTTTTCAAAAGGTTGAGCTTGCCAAAATGTAAAATCATCGCTTTTATCGCTCTTCTTTACAATCCGAATACTTTTTATCATTTGTCTGGTTTTTATTTCTATGAATTCAATTAGCTTATCAAAGTTTTTTTAATAAACCTAACTTCAATTTAATTCTTTTTTATTTTGAAATCCATAAACAACTATTTAAACTTTTATTCTCCAATTTTTGCGCGCAAAGAATCCCAGATCATGTAAGCGCAGATTATCGCAAACATAACGAGCGCCAATAATTCCGCTGAGTGCGATTCGAACCATGCATTGTTTACCCAGTTGAATCCTGAATAACGAAGAATAGCGCTTATCACGCCCATCAACGCGCCGCCCGCAATAAATCCGGACGCGATCAATGTTCCGCGTTCGCGTCTTGCGGTATTTAATTTTTCATCTTTGCTTCTGGTAGAAACGAAATGAGCGATCAATCCGCCGACAAGCAACGGTGTATTTAATTCAAGCGGAATGTACATACCAAGCGCAAATGCCAACGCGGGAATTTTCAGCATCGTTAAAATTAAAGCGAACAACGCACCGGCAACATACAGCAACCAGGGCGCCGGTTGATTTGCCATCAACGGTTTTATTACCGCCGCCATTGCATTTGCCTGCGGTGCAACCAAAGCTCCTTCACCGCTGAATCCATACGTTTCATTCAAAATTAAAATGACCCAGCCAACCGTTGCTGCCGAAACTAACGTTCCTAAAAATTTCCAGGTTTGTTGTTTATATGGTGATGAGCCGAGCCAGTAACCGATCTTTAAATCAGTAATGAAGCCGCCGGACATTGATAATGCAGTGCAAACCGCTCCTCCAATAATTAATGCGGCAACCATTCCGGCTTCTCCTTTTAAACCAACGGAAACTAAAATGATCGAAGAAATGATCAGCGTCATTAACGTCATTCCCGAAACAGGATTTGTTCCCACAATCGCAATTGCGTTTGCCGCTACCGTGGTAAATAAAAATGAAATGATCAGCACTATCAACAAACCGATAAAGGCATACGTAATGTTATTCACAACGCCAAAGAGAAAGAAAAAAAAAATTAAAACTGCGGTAATTACTATTCCGCCGACTATGACAATCATCGGCAAATCTTTTTGTGTTCGTAATGTGTCGTTTGCGCTTTTCACGCCGCCGAAAATTTCTTTTGCTGCAAGAGAAAATGCGGAAGAAATAATTTTGGAAGAGCGAATGATGCCGATAATCCCCGCCATTGCAATTCCGCCGATACCAATGTGGCGAACATAATTCCGGAAAATTTCTTCGGCGGACATATCGCCAATTAACTTTGTAATATTTGCTCCTAACGGAAGAGTCGCACTGCCTCCGACATAATAAACAACCGGAATGAGCACATACCATGAAACAAACGAACCCGCTGCAATGATCGCCGAATATTTTAAACCGACAATGTAACCCAATCCCATTACCGCAGTGCCGACATTCATTTTAAAAACTAATTTTGTTTTATCTGCAAGCTGTTGACCGAGTGAAATTACACGGGAAGAAAACACTTCGCTCCACCACCCGAAGGTTGCAATTATAAAATCATACACACCGCCGATAAGTCCGCTGATGACTAAAACGACAGCTTGATTTCCACCCTTTTCTCCGGCAACCAAAACTTCTGTTGTTGCTGTTGCTTCCGGGAAAGGAAATTTTCCGTGCATCTCCTGCACAAAATATTTCCTGAAAGGAATCAGAAAAAGAATTCCGAGAATTCCGCCAAAGAGCGAAGCTAAAAATATTTTATAAAACTCTGCGTTGAGATTGAGAATGTAGAGAGCTGGAATTGTAAAAATAGCGCCTGCTACAACCACTCCGGAACTTGCGCCGATAGATTGAATAATTACGTTTTCACCAAGAGCATTTTTTCTTTTTGTAACTGCCGAAAGACCAACGGCAATAATTGCAATGGGAATTGCGGCTTCAAACACCTGTCCGATCTTTAAACCGAGATACGCCGCAGCCGCAGAAAATAAGGCTGCCATTACTAATCCCCAGAAGACAGACCAAGGGGTCACTTCAGGATAAACCTTTTTGGTATCCATTATTGGAGAATAAACTTCCCCCTCTTTTAATTCTTTATACGCATTTTCCGGTAATCCTTTAACAGAAGACTCGTGTTCCACTAAGAACCTCGTTATGATTGGTTAATGTTATATTCTTTGTAAGAAAAATATCAAAAACATTGATGAAAGAGAAATACTAATTAAAGAAACGGAAAATTATTTTAGTCGATGATTCCCAGAACCCAATTCTTGACAGAGAAGTATTATTGATTTATTTTATAGAAGCAGAAAAATTTTTGCTGTTGATTCTATAATAACTACCACTCAATAACTATTGGAGAATAACATGGGTTTATTTGATAGAACAAAAAAGTTGGATCGGCAAGTTTCTTCTTTTTCGATGAATCAAAAAAAGATTGTCTGCCCTTTTTGCGGACACGACAAATTTGAATACCGTGAAATTCTGTTGAACACTCCCGGAATGACATTCTTGGGATTTGATTGGGCGAACAGATCGGCTTCGGTTTTAATTTGTACCGATTGCTCACGGATTGAGTGGTTCTTAAAGCAACCAAGCGTAATTTAAATTTTAAGGTTGAACCGGAGAGCCAGCAAAAGTTACAACTTCACCAACAATTACTTTCGTTTTCACTCGATCTTTAACATGTTTCTGACAAGTGGTGTTAATCCGGCGAAGAAAAATTCGATCGCTATAACCATCACGATTAACCCCATGATCCGCATCAACACTTTGTTTCCGTTGTCACCCAAAAAATTTAAAACTTTTCGAGCGCCCCAAAGAAAAAGGAGCGTTACAACCATCACTAAAATCATCACAAAAAATAAAATCGCTTTATGTTCATAATCAACTGCGTCACGCATCAAAACAATTGAAATAGTAATGGCGCCCGGTCCGCAGATCATCGGAATGGCAAGGGGCGTTATGGCAATATCTTTTGCAAATTCAACGGTACTTTTTTCTTCATCTTTTGTGCGGATAAGTTTTGCCTGAAGCATATCGTAACCCGCCATAAAAAAAATAATTCCTCCAACAACTCTTAGGCTGTGAATAGAAATATGGAAGAAATTGAAAACCAACTGCCCGGTAAAAGCGAAAAACAACATAATCAACAAAGCTGTTAGCACGGCTTTCAGCGCAACGGCATGAGCTTCTTTCTGCGTCATTTTGGCGGTGAGCGATGCATAAATGGGAATTACTCCAATCGGATTGATCATCGTAAAAAACGAGGTAAACGCCAGAAGCCCAAATTCAAATAAACTATTCATTTCACTCTTTGTTTGTAAAAGAATTTTTTTTATTTTGGTGTCGAAGTTATGAAAAAATCTTTACCAAATATAACAATTCATCATCACCGCACATATTTAATCTGCGTCGGCGGCGAGTAGCATCTTTCTGTTATATTTTGAACATCAGCCCCCGACACATTTGTCGGGTTTTTTGTTTTAAAGGAATCAACTATGAATATTACAACTAACGGAAACTTAAAATTAGCCGTGCAAAAAAAAGGAAGATTGACGGATAAATCAATCGAGCTTTTAAAATTGTGCGGAATTGATATTGAAAATTATGCCGAGCGATTGGTGGTTTCATCATCATCGTTCCCGCTTGATTTATTGCTGCTCCGCGATGATGACATTCCCGAATATGTGCAGGATGGCGTTGCGGATATCGGAATCGTTGGAGAAAATGTAATTGT
>MNVA01000225.1 GCA_001871325.1 Ignavibacteria bacterium CG1_02_37_35 | reverse complement strand
AACAGGATAAAAAAGAAATTACCTGGGAAGAAAAGGAAAAGATAGAGCAGACGCTGAACAAGTTTGAGGAACTTCAAAACAAAGCGGAAGAAATTAAAAAAGATTTATCAGAGAATAAAGATGAACTGCAGAAACACAATCTGTTGAGTAAAGAAACACTCGACAAATATATGGAACTGCAAAAGATGTTCGATGAATTTTCCAGCGACGAAATGAAAAAAGCAATGGAGAAACTTCAACAGAAATTGCAATCGCTTGACCGGAAGCAAATTCAGCAGGCGCTTGATAATATGCAGTTTGATGAGGAATCTTTCCGTAAAGGAATTGAACGGACGCTCAATCTTTTAAAGCGTGTACAGATCGAACAAAAGATTGACCAGCTTGTAAAACGCTCTGACGAGACTTCAAAAAAGCAAAATGATCTTCAACAAAAAACAGAGCAGGCTAATCTTGAAAATAAAAATCAGCGGGATGATGCGGCTAAACAGCAGGAACAACTTTCGGATGATATTCAAAAAATGAAAGACGATTTGAAGCAGTTGGAAAAGTTGATGAGTGAGTTGAAAGATATGCCGAAAGAAGAAGTTGAAAAACTTCAAAAAGAATTGGAAGACCAGAAGAACGAACAACTTGCAGAAGAAGCTTCGGAAAATATTCAGCAGAAGCAGAAATCAAAAGCGAAGCAGAAACAGATGCAGCTTTCTCAAAATATGCAAAAGATGAAACAGAAAATGCAGAAACTCCAACAGGACATGGAGCAGGAAAATCAAATGGAAGTTTTTGCCGATCTGATGAAATCGCTGAACAATATTATTTCTCTTTCAAAAGATCAGGAAGAGGCGAAGAAAAACAGTCAAAGTAATTTTCAATCATCTCAAATGAATAAACAAGCCGTTAAGCAGGACGAAGTAAAGAGGAATTTGGAAAAAGTTTTATCGCAGATGAACCAACTTTCGCAAAAAACTTTTGCCATAACTCCCGAAATGGGAAAGGCGCTCGGCAATGCGCATAAGCAAATGGATAATGTGATGGAAGGATTGCAGAATAGAAATCAATCGCAGACCATCGCCGGGCAATCCGAAGCAATGTCTTCGCTTAACCAAGCGGCAATGATGATGAAAAATATGATGGATCAAATGATGCAGGGTGGCGGGCAGGGCGGAAGCGGAATGATGTCGTTGATGCAGCAGCTTCAACAAATGTCCGGGCAGCAAATGTCACTCAATAATATGACACAAATGATGCAGAAGGGAATGAACGGACAACTGACCCCCGAGCAGCAGGGACAAATGCAAAGACTTGCACAACAGCAGGAGATGATAAAAAAATCTTTGGATGAATTGAACCGCGAAGCCAAGGAAAGCGGACAGTCAAAAAAGATTCCTTCAAACTTAGATGAAACGCTAAAACAAATGCAGGAAGTTATTGCCGATATGAGATCGGAAAAATTATCGGATGAGATTATCCAAAAGCAGGAACGCATTCTCTCGCGTCTTCTTGACGCGCAGCGTTCAATGAATGAAAGAGATTTTGAAAAAGAACGCGAATCAAAAAGCGGCAACACGCAACAACGCACTTCTCCCGGCGAACTTAATCTTGCAAAACAAAAAGGGAAAGATAATTTGAGGGATGAACTGAATAACCTTTACCGCGAAGGTTATACAAAAGACTACGAAGAACTTATTAAAAGATATTTTGAAGCATTGCAGAAAGCGCAAATAAAGAATTAATTGACTTTGAAAAAATATTTCCCTTAGTTTGCAGTAACAAAAACGGAGGTTTTTAGTGAAACGATTATTAGTTATTCTTGTTTCTCTTTTGTGTTCTCTTCAGGTGTTCTCGCAAGAAAGGTTTTATACTTTCAATTCATTAGATGGATTGGAAGATAAGGATGGTAATACTCACCTAATTTATCGGAAGTATTATTTATATCACGTCGGAGCAAATCATTCCGAAGAAAACGGTATTTACCGTTATGATTTAACCAAAGATAAAGACACTCTCATTGCGGCAGATTATTGGCAGTATAACCCGGTAACTGAAGGGTACCAAAGTGTAAGCGACATCTCTTTTTTTAACGGAGATCCGTATAAATATATTTATTGCGGTGTTAATGGCGGATTTGAATCGTATGGATATATTAATAAGTCTGATGTTGGATCGGTTTTCAGTTTTTGGTCTTTACCATTCGGTAGGATTGAAGTTTCAAAACAAAATCCCCAAAGAGTTTTTGCAACCTCGGTGAACAAGATGATCATAAGTTATGACGGAGGACTTACCTGGCCAACATATGATTTTTCGACCGGCTTTTCTGACTCAAAAAATTTTTCACTTCTTTCTCTTTCTCCACAAGATGATAAAATAATGTTTGGATTGATTAACCATGACTTGGTAAAATCTCTTGATACCGGAAACACTTACACTGAAGTTGATACAGCTACTTGGAATGGAAATTCAAGATTTTATTATGATTTGGATGGGACTCATATTTATGGATGTTCAAGTGAATATGATGGTTCCACTTTTATCTCCGTTTCTGATAAAAACGGAGATGCATTTTCGTGGAAGAAGATTTGGGAATCACCACGAAAGACTTTTATTTCTATAGATCAGTCACTCGTTGGTTCTTCGCTCTATTTGGCGGACGGGAAAAATATTTTCCTTTCTCACGATTACGGAAAAACTTTCTCTCATTACCGGAAGCTCGACAGAAGCATTGTCGGCATTTATAAAAAGCCGGGTTCAAATATTCTTTACGCCGCAACCAAATACAATCTTTATGAAATAACTTCAAACGAGACGAAAATTATAAAGTCGCTTCCTATATCACCCGAAACCTTATCCTATTATCCTCTCGCAGTCGGAAACAAATGGAATTTCAATATTTTCAGGCGCGAGTATTTGACCGTTGGCTATAAAGATGATAATGGAATAATGACCCGCGAAATTATTGGAGATACGCTCTTGCCGAACGGGAAAAGGTACTTCATCATTAAACAGAAAGAATCACTCTTTAGCCCGACATGGAATTCTAATAATTTCCTTGAAAGAATTGATAGTACAATAGGCAAAGTCTTCCGGTATGATTCCACTTCCGATATTTCTTCACATGATTTAATTATAGAAGATTTAACAGCAGAAATCGGCGATACTTTAGAGTTGTCTCGTTACCCCAATAGCAACACCCAACCGCAAGTAATTTATCAAACGACAGGGCAAAAATATTTTGGGAATCAAATCCTGGAGCAGAAATTATTTCGATTTCCAAATTCATTATATTATTCAAACTATTCCCTAACAAAAGGAATCGGGCTGGACTCTTTAGCTGCTGGATTTGACCTTGGTTATATTAACTGGTGGCTTAAAGGTTGTGTTATTAACGGAAAGGTTATTGGCGACACTTCTCTTGTTGTTGGAATAAAGGATGAAAATAATGATATCCCAAGTGAGTTTTCTTTGTCGCAAAACTATCCAAACCCATTCAACCCGGAAACAGTGATAAGTTATCAGTTGGCATGGGGCAGTTTTGTAACCTTAAAAATCTATGACATTCTCGGGAATGAAGTTACTGTTTTAGTAAATGAAGAAAAACCCGCGGGGAAGTATCAAGTTAATTTCAATGGAAAAAATCTTTCAAGCGGACTTTATTTTTATAAAATAACTACCGGAAATTTTACAGCGGTAAGAAAAATGTTACTAATAAAATAGTTTAAGCGAATTCCTTGATTCTTTAATTAACAAAATAGTGCAGCATAAGTTAACCGAAATATAAAGGAGAAATTATGAAAAAGATAATAGCGCTTTTGTTTGTTATTTCAATGTGTAGTAATGCGCAAGATTATTTTCCACTAAAAGTTGGAAATAGTTGGACGTACTGTTCCAGTCAAGATACAACTTATAAAAGAACATATTTAATTAAGGACACTGTGAACATCGAAGGGGAAAAGTGTTTCATCTATGGTAGACAAAATGATATAGTAAATGACACGATTTGGAAGGATATAGATGGTAATGTTTGGAAACGGGAAAACAGCACCTTCATCCTGTGGTTTGATTTCATAAAAGACAGCGGTTCGGTTTACTATTATTCCGGATATAATAGTGATTCATTTACTGTAGCGGTAAGGAAATATCTCTCCATCAATACCTATGTTAAAACTTTTGATAAGTGTATTCAACTATTCTTTGACATTCCTTCTTTAATTGATGATGAAGTGGAATATACTTTCACCCCTGAAGTTGGATTGATTCAAAAAATGGGGGCTTGGAGTAATGATTTGCTTTACTCGGCATATATTAACGAAACTACAGTAAGAATCACGGACGATTTGCGAAATATTCTAACTGGATTTGCTTTGTCGCAAAATTATCCTAATCCGTTTAATCCGGAAACGAATATCAATTGGCAGTTGGCAGTCGGCAGTTTTGTAACATTAAAAGTGTACGATATGCTTGGAAATGAAGTTGTAACTTTAGTAAACGAAGAAAAACCGGCGGGAAAGTACCAAGTTAATTTCAACGCACTACGAACCACTAACAACCAACAACTTCCCAGTGGCGTATATTTTTACCAGCTCCGTGCCGGGCAGTTTGTGCAAACAAAGAAGTTCGTTCTGATGAAATAAAAAGAACTAAAAAAGGTTCGCCTAATTTAACGCGAACCTTTTATATAACTCGTCAATTGTTCTATCACAAATTCATCTTCATCAATAACGGCGCTTACCACATCACCGATGGAGACAAGCCCCAAAAGTTTTCCATTTTCTACAACCGGAAGGTGACGGATATGTTTGGCGGTCATTATTGCCATGCACTCTTCAACAAGCGTTGAAGGAGTTACCTTTACAACATCCTCGGTCATAATTTCACTCACTAAAGTTTCCTTGCTCAGTTTCCCTTTAAGAATAACTTTTCGCGCATAATCGCGTTCGGAAAGAATTCCGGCAACTTTACCTTCGGCAAGAACTAATAACGCTCCCACATCTACGGATGCCATAAGTAGTAAAGCGTCGTACATCGTGGCGTCGGGTGAAATCGAGAAAACCCCGTTTCCTTTTTTAGCAAGAATTTGTTGAACTGTTTTCATATCGCCTCTTGGTTTAGAGAGTATTGAATGTTTACCGGGTTCAATATAATGAAAAAACTCAAAGAGTGTCAACTGTTTTTTTTTATAAATTTATGCGGTTTAGGCTCTTAGAGAATCACTATCGCTAACATGTTAACGATAATTGAATATCGAATAATGAGCAAGGAATAATGAATTTCGAAGTTAAAGCAATCAGTAGTTCAACTTCATTATTCGAAATTCCTTGTCTGATATTCATTATTCATTTTTTCCTTTAGCTTTATTTCAAAGGAAAAAACGTAGGCTCTTAGATTCTTGTTAGCGCTAACATGTTAACGATAATTGACTATTGACTATTTATTATTTATTATTGAGTCACCTTATGCAGAACTTATAATTGAATTGCCCCGACATTTATGTCGGGGATCAAATTAACAAGAAGAACCGGGCTTTAGCCCAATTAAGCAGTTATTTTGGCTAAAGCCATTCACTTTTTTTGCTTATAATCCCACGACCTGAAGGTCGTGGCAATGCAAAATATTATTTTGCGTAAGGTGAGCCTTTTATAATTGGTATTAAAAATAAGTTACATGAACCAAAGTCGAAAAATGTATTTCCCTTCGTGGAACTTCGTGTCTTCTTCGAGTAACTTCGTGTAATAAAATTCTTTCACGAAGTACCACGAAGGTTTTCACGAAGGGACACGAAGGGCGGTTCATTAGCAGTTATTGATTAATCATGACCCATAAAAGGGAATGGGATTTGATCAATAATCAATAGTCAATAATAAATAAATTACTTCATCATTCCTTTTTCCCTTTAGCTTTTTTCCCAAGCTATGTCTTGGGAAAAAGGTAGTACCTTATCAGTAAAGTTCGTGTAATTCGCCGCGGCGAATTGGCAGAATATTATTTGTAAAATTGAATATCGAATATTGATCAAGGAATAGTGAATGATGAAGTTTTTGCCCTTCGATAGTCTACATTTCTTGTTCGATATTCAATATTCCTTTTTTAGTTCTGGCTTGTCCAGGTTAGGGGAAATAACTATTGGGTAAAATGCTCAAAAAAACTTTCTTTCATTCGTTTTATCATGATTCCCTTACCCGTTGGCATTTATCTATGCAGTTTACTTCCAAATTGGAGATCGGGCTAAAATAAAGCTGATCTGACTACCGGCTTTTAATTTACTATTTTATTGAAAGAGTGAACTATTATCAAGTAAGAAATGTTATGGTTCTA
>MNVA01000058.1 GCA_001871325.1 Ignavibacteria bacterium CG1_02_37_35 | reverse complement strand
TGAATACGAATCCAAAAATTCTTGTTTGCGATGACGATGAAACCATCTGTTACCTTTTAAAAGAACAGTTAGTTGACAAAGATTTTGCCATTGATATGGTTTATGACGGTAAATACGCCATCGAAAATTTGAAGAAAAAAAATTATGACCTCCTCCTGCTCGATTTGAAAATGCCGATCATGCAGGGGGAAGATGTACTGAAATTTGTTAAAGAATATTATCCGTCAATACAAGTAATTATTCTTACCGCCGATACCGAAATACGAAAAGCGATAGACTGCATCAAACTTGGAGCTTACGATTTTATTACCAAACCCTACAACTTTGATGAACTTTTGCTTACTATAAAAAGGGCGTTAGAGCACCGTGATTTACTCTTTCAAAATGAAGCGTTAACCAAACAAGCCAAACAGCATCGCGCAAGCAGAATTATCGGGAATAGCGAAGCGTTAAACCAACTGATACAGCTTGCGGAAAAAGCGGCTAAATCGGAATCAAATATTTTAATCGAAGGAGAAACAGGAACCGGAAAAGAATTGCTTGCAGAGTTTATTCATCAGCACTCAACAAGAAGGACAAAACCTTTTGTTGTAATCAATTGCGCTTCTCTGCCCGATCAATTAATTGAAAGTGAACTTTTCGGCTACGAAAAAGGAGCGTTTACCGATGCAAAAACATCAAAACCGGGGCTTGTTGAAATTGCAAACGGCGGCACTTTATTTCTTGATGAGATAGGCGAGACGAGTTTAACTATTCAGCCGAAACTGTTACGCTTTTTAGAAAACGGTGAATACCGGCGTGTCGGCGGCGTTAATTCGCTCTCATCAGACGTGCGGGTAATCGGAGCAACAAATAAAAATCTTTTAGAAGAAACGGAACTTAAATTATTCAGAAGAGACTTACTTTTCCGGTTAAATGTTATCACCCTTGTCGTTCCCCCTTTAAGAGACAGAAAAGATGATATTTTAACACTCGCAAATTTTTTCCTGGAATCCAAATCCCCTATTCGGGCGCCCCGCAAATTTGATGAAAAAGCTATTGACGCCTTGATGCAATATGATTTCCCGGGGAATGTCCGGGAGTTAGAACACATTATTGAAAGGGCAATTATTTTTTCTGACGACAATATCATTCACCCTGAAATTCTTTTTCTTTCTCTAAAGAAAAAGAAAGTTACACAACCTGCAGCTTCAGCAAAGCATCAAGAAAACAATGTGGAAGACTTATCCATTGATGATCTGGAACGAAACCATATTTTAAAAGTGTTGGATTTGAATGGATGGGAAAGAACAAAAACCGCCGTGCAATTAAGAATTAGTCAAAAGACACTTTATTCGAAAATAAAAAAGTATCATCTGGTAAAAGTGACGTAAACTAAACGACAGCAAGAATTTGAAAAACGAAAAATTTTATTCCCAACTTTTATCCGGTCTGGTAAACCAGCCCGACTCAATAACCTCTGCCAAATTAATCTGTGAAGAAATCCGGATGCAGCTCCAAACCGGGGTTGAGCTTTTCCTCTCGGTAAAAGATACAGATTTACACGTCATTTATTCTCGGTCGCCACACAATTTTTCGGAAGACGAGCTGCAAAAATCTTTATTTAATATTGATCCGCTCCAAACCGAACCCCCAAATGACGTAAATACAAAAAACCTATCGGTGCTTCTGCAAGTTGAACATGTTCTCCTTCTTCATCTTGAAATTCAGAGTGGAGAAGAAGTTCTGTTTATTATTGGAAGAACCACCAAACCCTTTACCGCAGAGGAAAAGGAATCCGCAGTATTTTCTGCCGAATTATTTAAAAGCGCGGCAAAAATTATTCAGGCTATTGAACTGAATGAAACCATAGAGACACAGCTGATTCAAAAACAAAAATTTGAATCGCTCGGCAAGTTAACAAGCGGGATTGCGCATGATTTCAGTAACCTTCTTTCAAGTATCTTCGGAAGCGTGAACATTTTAAAAAGAAAGGTTTCCCTAAACAATGATGCGCTTCGGCTGGTCGAAAATATTGAAAGTTGTGCCGTAAGGGCTAAAGATTTAACGTCCGGGCTTCTGGCATATGGAAAGCCAAAGCCAAAACAAAAAGAAATTCTTTCGCCAAATCAATTGGCAAATGAGATTGCCGGCGTTGTTAAACAAACTTTCCCCGTGGCGATAAACTTTTCTGTTCAACTGGGGGACAATATCTTCCAATTAATGGGCAATAGTACACAAATTTACCAGGTACTGCTTAATCTTTGCATCAACGCGCGAGATGCGATCGGAAAATCCGGCTCAATTATTCTTTCAACAAGAAACATTTCCGTTTCAGAAAAAAACTTGCATCAATATTCTTTCCTGCCAAAAGGAAATTTTGTTTGTTTTACAGTAAAGGATACAGGCGGAGGAATCAGCAAAAAAAATCTCTCTAAAATTTTTGACCCCTACTTTACAACGAAAGAAAGTGAAAGCAGTTCGGGGTTGGGGCTTTATATTACTTACGGAATAATCAAAGCCCATAGTGGAATTATCCAGGTTTCAAGTGTGGTTGGCGAAGGAACTTGTTTCGATATTTATTTACCTGCTTACGAAGACTCTTCCTTCCTTGAAAAAGTAATTTTGGAAAAGATTATTTTAATTGCGGATGACGAAGAAATGCTGCAGGATCTATTAGCTGAGCTCTTAGAGTCTCATGATTTTTATGTTATTAAAGTTCCCAACGGAAAAGAACTAATTCAAGTTTTAGGAGAAATAAGAGCCGATCTCGCAATTATTGATTATAACATGCCGGAAATAAATGGAGTGGAATGTGTCGAGCAAATCAGAAACCTTGGGTTTACAATTCCAATAATTTTATCATCGGGAAGCAGGGGATTTGCGAGCAGGGGTGAGTTCAATAATCTTAAGATAGATGCAGTGGTGAATAAACCATATGATTTTGATACGATGCTTGCAACTGTAAAAAAACTACTTTGACGGCTTTGCTCCCTCCCCGAGATCAATCATTTTGATTTCGCCTACATAGTCGGCAAAAATTGGTTTTTCAACTTGATTCAATTGCTCCAGGATATCATTAATTTCACCAACTGCAATATCAATATATTTTGTTTTATTGGTAATTGCTTCTTTGTTAATCTCTTCTTTGTGCAATTCCCGTTTAATTGCGGTAAGCGATAGCTTGATGAGCGTTAGCGGTTGTTTTATCTTATGATTTGCAGTAACCACCGTTGCGGTAAAAGTTTTCATCTTTTCAACTTCAAGAAAAAGATCTTGCGATTCTTTAACTTTTAAAGCTGAATTCACTCTCGCAAGCAATTCAATTTTGTTTATCGGTTTCTTGATATAGTCAACAGCCCCTGCCTGCAACCCCTCGCGCATATCTTCGGCTGAGATTTTTGCGGTAACCAAAATAATCGGGATACGAGAAGTGCGCGAATCATTTACCAAAAAACGGCAGACTTCAAGCCCGCTAATCTCCGGCATCATAATATCGAGAAGGATTAAGTCGGGTAATTGAGTTAATGCGGCTTCAATACCAGTTCTTCCGCCGTTCGCGGAAATAACCGCAAAACCTTCTTTTTGGAGTCTGTCTTGTAAATAAAAAATGTTTTCCGGTTGGTCATCTATTACTAAGATCTTTTTCATGCTTTGCTGTTCGTTTCTCCGCTAATGCTTTCGTTAATCGAAAAGCCAGAACGCCCGAATTGATGGGTTTTGTGATATAACTATCAAATCCTTGTTTTAGAATTATTTCCCGGTCTTCGATCATAGCTTTCGCAGTAACAGCTATAACCGGAATATCTTTAAGCTCCGGTTTTTCTCTTATTGCTCGTAAGGTTTGGAACCCGTCCATAACCGGCATCATAATGTCCAGCAGAATAACATCGGGTATCTGTTTCTCAAGGATCTCCAAACATTCCTTCCCATTTTTCGCCAGGACTGTAACACAATTACATTTCTGTACAATTTCATTTAAGGTAAAAAGGCTGTCGGGATCGTCATCAACAATTAAAACATTTCCGACAGAATTTTCATCATAGATTTTTTCTTTATCATGTTGAGCAATACTCACGCGCTCAATTTTTTCTTCCTCAAAAGAGAGAAGAGCTTTTTGCGTTCCTTGTTCAAGAAAATAAAAAGCATTGCGAATTATTTTCAGCACATCGTACGTACTTGCTTTTGAAGTAACTGCTAACCCTGCTAGGATGCTCTGTCCATGAACAAATTCTTCTTCTGTAAGATTTTCAGGAAGCAGAAAGAAAAGTAATTTTTGAAATCCTTCCGACGAAAGAAACATGTCAGTACATTTTATTAATGCCTCCCCATTTTTATAAAAAGGATCAACAAATATTACATCTTCTTCAAAGCCAAAATTTTCTACTTCATTGTGAAGCTGAATTTTCAAATCTACCGCAGAGAAAATACTTAAACTCTTTTGATCACCGAGTAATGCGAACGTTGGTTCTTCCTTGTGAATGATTTCTCTTATATGTTTTATCGCCAGCATAATTTCCGGTGGAGATACGGGTTTGGGAAGAATCTGAATAGGTGAAAAAGCAAATCCTCTCTTTTTCCCTTCGTTTATTGAATAAAATACTAAGGGGATATTTTTAATGGCAGGGTCTGCTTGAAGGTCATAAACGAATTTCCAGAAATTTAACGCCGGAAAAGAAGCATCTAAGAGAATAACCAGGGGAAGCGTTCTCTGTGCAAGCGCTAAACAGTGGTCAGGGCTTTCTGCAGGTATCGTATCATAGCCTTTGCCGTTAATGTAATTCGCTATTGTTTGTTGAATATTTTGCTGATGCTCCAGAAGAAGAACAGGTTTATGTTCGGTATCATTAATTTTTTTTACGATAGTCTCATCCAATTGTTTATTTTGAAATAGATGAACAACTTCAACAGGCAAAACAACAGAAAAGATTGAGCCTTTATTTAACTCACTTTTTACCGAAATGTTTCCTTTGAGCATTTCCGCAAATTTTTTACATATTGAAAGTCCAAGCCCCGTGCCGCCGTATTTCCTTGTCGTTGAGGCATCCGCCTGGCGGAATTCTTCAAAAATAAAATTTTGGTGTTCAGAAGAAATACCTATGCCGTTATCTTCGACTTCAATTTTTAAAAGATTGTTTTTCAGCAAAGAAACACGTATCTCAACGAACCCTTCGGCGGTAAATTTTATTGCGTTGCCGACAAGATTGATTAATATTTGCAAAAGTTTTGTGCGGTCTGTAGTTAGATAGAGTTTCTCTTGAGCATTACTGATTATACGAAGTTCGATAGCCTTTTCTCTTGCAAGGTTTGAAAACGAAGCATTGAGTTCATCGAGCAGATCATCAAGAATAAAATTCTCAAATTTTATTTCCATCTTACCTGATTCAATTTTGGAGAGATCAAGAATATCATTAATCATATTTAACAGCCGCTTGCCGCTGCGCAATACAACCGAAAGCCGCTCACCATTTTTAGAAGAAATGGATTTATCTTCTAAGACTAATTCAGTTAATCCCAGAATGGCGTTCATTGGGGTGCGCAGCTCGTGCGACATGGTCGCCAGAAACTGAGATTTCAGCTGTGTTAGTTCTTCGGCTCTTTGCTTCTGAATTTCAAGTTCTTTTGCTTTTTGCGAAAGAGCTGTGTGGAGTTCTACTAATCTTTCATTTTGCGATTTTATTTGCTCATTCTGTTTTTGGTAATTATCATTCAATCGTTTTAACTCTGCAACCAAATTTTCCATTTGCACAAAAGCAATTGCGTTTGTTAATCCGATTGCAAGTTGTTCCTTTATCAATTCAAGGTACTCTTTTGCCGCTGCCGATGGGTTATTTACTGAACCGAGCTCGAGGATACCAATAGTTTTTTTATTGAATACTATGGGAAGAAGCAGAAGATACTTCAGATTAATCTGAACTAATCCGGACGAAATGACCGGCGGCTCTTCTTTAAATATAATTTCAACTGTTTCTGATTTCTTGAGCAAAGGTTTGAATAATTCCGATTTTCCTCTTAATACAAATTGCTTTTCATCAACACCATAGGAACTGACTTGAGTGATGTTTTCATCAATAACAGAATAAATTGCACCAACATTGAATTGAGTGATACGGATTATTTTTTTTAGAGAAGCCTCTGCAATATCCTTTAGCGAGGGATTTTGATTGATCATCGTTATGAAGTCCGAATACTCAACCTGAGCATTTTCCTTTCGTTCAAGCTCATCAAGCATTTTATTAAAAGCAACTGCAAGTGAACCGAGCTCGTCTTTGCTTTCAACCAGCATCCGGTTTGAGAAATTTCCGGTTTTTGTAATTTCAGTAGCTTCCGTTAACGAATGAATTTGCCTTCTGATGCTGCCCGTTAATAAGATCGTTAAGATTACCGAAAGGGAAAGTCCTGCAAACCCTAAAATCAGCAGAATGTTTTTTAGGTTTGTTTTAAGATTCTGTGTTTCATTGAGTGTAGTAAAAATAATAGCGCCGATTTTGCTGGTTGTTAAAAAAGGCTCTTTCATTCTATAGACAGTAGCAAGAAAGTAGGAGTTCTCCGTTTCCTGAGTAAAAATATCATAATTATTTTTGAAAGCGAGATTGTTACTTGCCGCAGCAATATTAAAAAAATACTGCTGATTAATAGTTTCGTTAGAATAGGCTGCGATGTTATTGTTAAGATAAATTGCTATTTCAGCCCGGATTTTTCCTGATAATTCATTTAAGAAATTTTGCGAAATAGCCTTACCGTAAAGATATGTCTCCCCTTTTTTGGTTTCATAGATGTTAAAAATAACCAGCGGGTTGAACCTCAAAAAAGTGGAGAGCTTACCACTCCCCCTTGGCGGGATGATTCCTTTGTTGAGTGCAATTGCCTCTTCATTGAAAGAAGAATCGGGGTTTAATTTTGCTACAAAATCAAGATTTTTATAGATGGAAATAGCTTCTTTCGAGAAAGGTTTTAGCTCATACTTATTTAGAAAAAGAGTAAACGCGTCATCAACTTCTTTTGAAACGCCGTGAAGTAAAAAAGCAAAATCGTTTGTTGAAGTAAGGAGCTGTTTGGATTGTTGGGCGGTAAGCACGTTATACATAATGCTGTAAAAGGCGGAACCGGAAGCTACAATGATCACCGCTACAATAACAATATTAATTAATATGATACGGTAATTGATTTTCATTCAATGAAGCAATCAAGAATCTTTTTGCAAAACTTTTCGAATTGTAATAATCAATTCGTCGAAATCATAAGGTTTTGAAATAAAATCTGTCGCTCCCATGCGGGCTGCTTCCATCGCGCTCACAACATCGGCATAGGCGGTTAAAACGATCACTTTAAAAAGAACATTTTTAACTTTGAGTTCTCTTAAAACATCGAATCCATCTTTTTCAGGCATTTTTAAATCGAGCAGCATTAAATCAATAGACTCTTTCTGTATATATGCTAAGGCTGCATCTGCCGATGTAACATAGGTAGTAGAATATCCTATTTCAGATAACTCCTCAGCTAAAACCTTGCAAAGGTTGAGATCGTCATCAACAATTAAGATCGCTTCCATGACTCTCCTACTTTTCTTTTGTTTCTGAATCGAACTGGTAGTATTTCACTTTGTTTTTATAGTTCTCCATTTCTTGTTTAATTACGTTTTCTCCATTCGGAAAAGCGAGGCGTTCTTTTAAAGTGGGGACTAAGTCAACCTTAACAACAATAACCAATTCTTTTTTTGTGACCGTAACATTATCACTTCCTGTCAAATAACGAAGCCCTAAAACCCACCAGGGAAGATCTTTTAAGAAAGGAATTCCGATGCGCTCTGTTTTTTGCTCATTTGAAAATAACCCGCCGATAACCGTTTCCTCACCATTAAGCATCAGAACTTGAGTTGTGGCTTTTGTTTTTTGAATTTCAGTTGTTAAAGCGGAAGGAAATCCTGTGCTGCGTTCAACTTCTAATTTCAGCAGTACATAATCAATCCCTTGATCATTATAAATTCTTGGGGTTACGGTAATGATTGAACCGGTTGAGAAAAAAACATCTATCACATTTCCGGCAAAATCTTTTTGTTTAATTGAAAAATCGGAACCGACTTGAATTCTTCCTTCATTTTTATCGCGGACGGTAATGTTGGGGCTGGCAATAACTTCACCGAGGTTTTCGCTTTCGATAAATCTGAACAGTGATACTGCTTCTCCGAAAAAACTACCGGCAGAAAACGAATTTGTGCTTGAAATCATCGCATCGCTGGAAACTCCTGCCGATGATGCAGCGCCTGATGTATTGGCAGGTCCGGTTGTTGTAATTCCCGTACCAATGTCCAATCCTTTTTTACTAAGAAGAAATTGCCAGTTGATTCCCCGTTGCCTTAATGCTTGAGTATCCATTTCAAAAAAGACTGCGGAGATTTTAACTTCTCGTGTATTGGCGTCTACAAAAACCTCTTCCTCTCCTTTTGCCGATGGATCCGGCTTCCTTTTTATAATGAAAACATCTTCCTTTTTTTCCAGAAGCAAATCTGCATATTGCACAATAATAAGCAATGCTTTTTCATATTGTATATTGGTTATTTCTACCCCGATTGGATCCGCTCTCTGAACAGTAGAAACAATTTTTCTTCCGGATTTAAGTTCACTTACCTTGCTGAGTAATTCGATAGCGCTAGAAAAAGGAAGATTTGTAGAAAGGGTAACAAGTTCATCGGGAGAGGTGTATCCTCTCAAATCCCGCTCGAAAGGATCTTGCGCAAAAGTAAATTGACTTAGTGCAAAGGCAAAAATAAAAATTAATGTTTTCATAGAAATCTCTGGTTTCATTTTTTTAAAGATCTATCTAAACTTAAAACTACGGTCTCAACAACGCCCCCTTTGTTGAGAACAAAAGTAACTTTTTTCCATTTATAATCAATGGTGGTTAAGTAACCAAGATAAACTTCATCCCCCTCGATAAGTAAGAATGAATTTCCACGAACGTCGGCAAGAAAAGCGCCATCCGGAACCAAGGCAAGCAATTTGGCTCCTTGAACATCAAGCAAACTTCGAATGTTCGGTGGAATTTCTGTCCGGATAAGGGGATAAAAAATATCATATACTCTGGGCGCTCTCAAATTATTTTCGGAATATGTTGAGGTAGCGTATCTATCATTAGCAGAAAAATAAACAGCGACATTCATAGTATAATTGATTAAAAATTCCGGTTCTTCATTTTCGGGAGCAAGAATGTAATTGCTTAAATTTAGTTTAGTTATTTTTTTAAGTTCTTTACTTTCTTCAATTCCATAAATCAATTGATACAGGTCGTTATAACTTCCATACCCGCTTACACGGAAATCGAAAAAAAGAAATTCTTTATCTGTTTTCTGCCCCACGTATTCGATATTAAATTTTGCCTTTTCAGATAACCGTGTGCTGAGTTGATTAAGAAAATCATAAAATTTTAAAGACGAGAGGTCTTTTGGAATATTAAATTTTCTTGCTGAAAGAATAGAGTCCAGCTTCAATGCTTTTCTCATTTTTTCTTTTAACTGTTTGTTCAGTTCATTAGGGTCATAGCTAAGCGCTTTGAGAGAGGTCAACTCCGCAGTTTTAGTTTTCAAGGACGGTTTTTGAAAGACATAGATATACCCTAAGCCCAAAGCCACAAGGAGAATAAGAACTCCTAAAAGAGCAAGAGTGTTTTTTGTTTTTCTATTCATGCAGCGCTCTCAACAGTTCTGCTTTTTTTATGGTTAGAACAAAACGAAATGCATCTTTCTCACGGATTGGCTCATAAGTAATATTTTGTAATATAGAGGTCTGTAGCCCGGTGGCAAATTCAGTGAGTACTTTTCTGTTGATAGAATGCCCATCTATTGTAACAACTGCGCTATCCGGAAGAATGATGTTTCGCACCCAAAAAGATTTTTTCTTCCCGACAAAGTCAGAGAGATTAAAAAGAAGTTTGTTCCAAATTCCCGTACCGCTCGCCGCTGAATCAAGGATGGCTTGTGTCTGATCAAAGTTATTGATCCGTGCAGTTAAATTCTCTATCTCCATCAAGGTGGAAAGGTTTTGCCGTTTTAGAATGGTTTGAAACTGAATTTCGCTTGCTACTTTATTTATTTCGATTTGTTCGTTCAAAATATTTGTTGTGATGAAAAACGCCGCAAAGAAAAGCAGGGGTAAAACAAGGTAGCCATGCCATCCAAACTGAAAGACCTTTTGGTCTTCTTTAATATATGCCGGTAAAAGATTAATCCCTTTAGTTTCTTTTGAAAGTTCATCCAGAAATTCAATTGCCGCGGCAAAAGGAACCGTGAAGGAGGATATTTTTGTGCGGGCATCTTCGTTTAGCGCAGAAACATCAACGTTATCAAAATCAAGTTTGCTAACATTTGCTTCGGGAAAAGTACCATAAAACGAGAGAATCAAATTTTCGGAATCATCTTCGCCACAAACTACAATGTTGTCTAAGTTCGGGATTCCGCCGTTTTCCATTTCAAGCAAGATCTTAGAAAAATAAACATCATACGTATGAAGGTTAGCCGTCCCTAAGTCAAGTGTAGCGCCGATGTGTTTTAATTTTCTCCCTTGTAAAAAAATCAGTTTGCTGTATTCTTTACCGATGTAAACAATGAGAGAATAATCGTCTGGAAAAAATTTTTTCTTTTTGGCAACATAATAAGCAAGCGAAAGTTCTGCCGATTTTACCGAAGTTAACCTGTAAACCCTTTTTCCGTTATACTTCGCCAGCCCACTGATCATCTTAAAGCAAGGGACATCCTGAGCTAAAAATGATGCAAGGGAATTTCCATCAGCTAAACTTGTTAAACCCACATTACTTCGGTCAAAGGGGCGGTCGGATTGTATTACCGTACTTTTTAAAGTATCGGTTTTCGTCTGCGCCCCGGTAATTCTTTTAGGTATTGTTTGATAAAAAATGGAGGGTTCTGTTAGTACTGGAATAAATTCGCATTTATGTAATTTAATCCCGCGCATTTCTGCGTTTACTAAACTTTCAAAGACTCCGCCGGTAGTAAACCCCTGCATATTTAAATTTGCCCCGCCCCCAGCATCAATTTGGATCCCGGATTCTTCTGCAATCATTTGAACAGATTCAGCGCCAATTTCGCTAGCGGACTGCTGTGACCCCAATACATCTACTGAAGCGGCGCGGAGAATTTTTACTTGATCATTCTCCTTCGTTACCACAATAATTTTTGAGTCGGAGCCTTCACAATATAAGCATACAAGCGGTTTCAATGATTTATAATTGATTATTGATTATTGTTGATTTTTTTGTTTTGATGAATATGACTTTTAAAGTAAACAAAAAGTTATTTATTATTGAGTTCACTCTAAAAACCCAAACATGAATTTTTTAACTTTGTTTTTACGCCTGCTGCAAAACACTTTTTCATTAAAACACCTTTTTAGTGAAGACCGATAAAAAATAAATATTCAATTAAACGGTTTATGCCGAAAGAATTTGCTGCATCCTGGTTTTGTTATTAGCAAATGCCATTGCTGAATCTAAACTAATTTTCTTCATCAAATATAACCGCTTTAAATCTTGTTCCAAAGTGTTCATTCCGAATTGTCCACCTTGATTGATCATCATATAAATTTCACTCGTGTTATTGTTTTTAATTGCCGCTCTAACATTGGCGTTAACAATTAAAACTTCTTTAGCAAGAATCAGTTTCCCATTAACGGTGGTTACAAGCTTTTGCGAAATAATAGAAGTTAATACATCCGCCAACCGGTTGCGTACACGTTCTTGTTCGGATGAATGAACTTCTGCTACAATTCGATCAATAGATTCAACTGCCGAAGAAGTATGCAGCGTTGAAAAAACTTTATGACCGGTATCGGCAACTTCAAGAGCAGCCATAATAGTATCAGGATCTCTCATTTCACCAATGACGATAATGTCAGGGTCCTGCCTCAAGGCTTGAGTAACGCCTTCTTTAAAACTTAAAACATCTTTTCCAACTTCGCGATGCTTAACGATTGATTTGTTCGATTTATGTACATACTCGATCGGGGAAGAGATGATAATAATATGGGTAGCATCGAGTTTGTTGTGATAATCAATAATTGCATCAAGTGTTGCAGATTTACCCGACCCGGTAATTCCGGTTACAAGCGTTAAACCATATTTAAAATATTGATGGCTTAATACTTTTATTAAAGAAGGATGAAAATCATAAGACTCAAAAGTGCGGGCTTGAGAAGCAATTGCGCGCATATTCAAAGCAACATGATCTAAATCGAAATAACAGGTGGCTCTAAATCTTACATTTTCCATTTTGCGTTCATAAACAAAAGTATAACTAAAATCTATACTTTTGGTAACCATTAAATAACGCCGTTGATTTTCATTCAGCATACTTAAGATCAAGAGCGCCGACTCATCTAACGTAAACTTTGGGAGATCAATAACTCTTTCTTTCTTCCCAAAAATTCTCATCCAGGTATAGCCATCGCTCCCGGTGCCGCCGAACTCAATGTCGGAAGCTTCACGCTCTATCATTAATGTTAACACTTTAACAATGAATTTCTGCATTAAAATTCTCTCATCGTTTGTAAACTGAGAAAATTTTTCCACGAAATAACTTACGCGGTCTTGTCCGCTAAGCATTGCAGGCACGTTGATGAGAAATTTTGATAAAATCTTTTTTATATCATCAATCATAACTTATTCTTCCATTGTCCCGGAAATAACTTCTTCAAAAGAAGTGAGCCCTTGTTTCACCTTGTCTATACCGCATTCGCGCAAATTAAGTGTCCCGTCTTTCTTCGCCTGGGCGCGGATTTTTTCTTCATCAACCGATTCCCCAGATCGGAGAATAATTTGTTTCAATTCCTTCGTAAAGTAAAGAGCTTCATGGATGGCGACTCTTCCTTTGTATCCGGTGCCAGAACATTTTTCGCATCCTTTAGCTTCATAGATAGTATAATTCTTCCACTCGTTCAAATCAAGCCCGATAGATTTCATTAAAACTTCATCAAGATTTATTATCTTTTGTTTGCAGTTTGTGCAAAGCCTCCGGATCAAGCGTTGAGCAACAATTATATTGATGGCGTAGGCAATTAAGAAAGGTTCAATCCCCATTTTGTACAAACGGGCAACCGCGCTCGGCGCATCATTAGTATGCAGTGTTGAAAAAGTTAAGTGCCCTGTATTTGCAAGCTTGATGGCAACTTCGGCAGTTTCTTTATCGCGCATTTCACCAACAAGCACAATATCCGGATCGTGGCGCAGGATAGAACGTATTGCCTGCTCAAAATTCATTTTTACGCCAATCTTCAATTGACGGGCTCCCGAAATAACATATTCAACCGGGTCTTCAACGGTTAGCACATTAACCGTTGGGTCAATCACTTGGTACAAAGCAGCAACTAGAGTGGTTGATTTTCCGCTTCCGGTAGGTCCGGTAAGAATAACCATCCCCTGCGGCTGGCGGATCGCTTTTTCAAAAGCATCGTTTGCGTAGCCGGTAAGTCCCAGCAGTTTTAAATC
Source organism: Ignavibacteria bacterium CG1_02_37_35 (assembly GCA_001871325.1). Taxonomy (GTDB): domain Bacteria; phylum Bacteroidota; class Ignavibacteria; order Ignavibacteriales; family Ignavibacteriaceae; genus UBA1563. The sequence goes on along the minus strand of MNVA01000058.1, from coordinate 3,082 downwards.
CTTCACAACTTTTCTATCATCAAGAATTCTTATAACGACGCTTTCAAATTTATTTTTAAGTTCCGTTCCAACCATCGGCAAAATAGAAACTCTAAAACGAATAATCTGTCCATCAATCTCACGCTGAATAAAACCGTCTTGCGCTTTTTCTCTTTCAAACCTATCCATCCCCCGCGATCGGTCTTTTACTACAGCGAGTACTGCTTCGGGAGAAGTATTCTCTTGCGTGTGCCAAACTTGTAAATTTCCGTCAATCCGGAACATGATAGATGTCGTTTTAGCGTCTGTAGGAACAATGTGGATATCGCTGACCCCCTTACGAGTTCCCTCAACTAAAGCAGCTTCAATTAAATTGATTAACGCGCTTTTATTTATTTCAGCTTCAATCTCAGCTTCGTCTTCCGATTGTTCTTTCTGTTCATCCATTTCGAAATCGGAGGGCATATCTTCAAGGTTTTTTAAGAATTCATTTTCCGGGGGGAAGAGCTTTTCCACAAGCTTATCAAAGTCGCGTTCTCTAATAAACATCACTTCATATTTTTTTGCGTTAAGCCCGAAAGCAATTTTGGGGATATTTCTTTCCGTGGGATCAATGGATGCAAGGAGCAATTTATCCTTCTGGCGTTCGTCATACATAAAGGGAATTACTTTAACTTGAAGCATAAGCTGCTTCATTGTTTCGCCGGCGGCGAGCATCGTCTGCTTAATAAATTCAAATCGCTGTGGGGTAAGCACATCCGGTGTAGCTTCAACCTCTCTAAATGCATAAAGGTTAGCTACTTCTTTAAAAATTACATCGTGATCATATTTGAATTCTTGAACAAGTATCTGGGCTAAATTCTTTTTTATCTTGCTTGTATCGTTAGCTTTCATGGTAAGAGCTTGTTCAAGAACTGTTGTGTCAATAATCCCTTTTTTAAAGAGAATATAGCCGACTTTATCCGTGAGTTCTAAATTAGCGTCCATAAAGCTACATTCCAGGCATTTTGGGTTTAACTGTTGCTGTTTCGGCTGAAACTAAAGTCAACATAATCATCACTATCATAATTACCATTGAGATGATAACTTGAATTAATTCGATGATGTTTTTTAATTTATAGACTGTTTCGCTTTCATAGTAGTTTGCCAGCTGAAGCGCTGTATTCTTAATTGTCCCGGTCTCTTCGCCGGAGTGAAATCTAGAAAGGGCTGTGTCAGTAAAAACTCCGGTTTGTGTAAATGCATCGGTTATCCCTACGCCTTTTTTTATCATCAGTGGGATAGCGACGCTTTTAATTTTATTTTCGAAATAGGTGTTCCCGCTTGCTTCAGCAGCTATTCTTATTGGTTCGATGCTTTCTGCCGAACCGCTGTAAAGCGTATAAAATACACGGCAGAAAACTTCAATAATCGTTTTATGAATTAAATTGCCGACTACTGGAATTTTTAACAACATCCCGTCAAGAAACATTTTTCCCGGTTTTGTCTTGATATAATAGAGAAACGAAAGAAGGGGAATAAAAAATATTGCTAAAATTACCAATATGTTCGCTTTTAAAAAATTACTAAAATCAAGTGTGAAAGCAGTCATCGGGGGTAACGTAATTCCAAATCTTAAAAATAAATTTGCGGTTTCAGGGAAAATGTAGCCCACGTAATAGAGCACCGCCAAGAGTAAAACAAAGACAGTTACAAAAGGACTAATCAAAGCGCTCTTTAAACTCTTCTTAAATTCTTGTTGACGTTCAAGAAATTTTGCCGTCGCTTTATATATTTCCGTCATATTACCGCTCTTAGAAGCGAGACCAAGCATATAAGAGGTAAACTTCCCGAAGACGGACTGATACCGCATAAAAACTGCTTGACTGTCGGTTCCTTTTTTTAATTCGGCATTGATATCTTTTAAGGCTTCCCGGAGGGTTTTGTTTTGTGTGTCATTTATAAGCAGAGTAAGAATTTCTCCATACGGAAGTTTTTGATCGAGAAGTTCCGCGCTGATCTTTACAAAATTTACAATGTCTAACGTAGGCGGTTTGGGGTTAAAATCTAAGAGGACTTTATTTACCGAAATAACTTCGTAATTAAGTCTGGTTAAGGCATCAACCACCTCATCTTTATTGAACGCTTTTTGAGAGCCTTTAATAGGTTTATCATTTCCCTTTTTTGCTTTATAAAGGAAGGTAGTCTTTTTTTCAATAGACTGTATTTTTAGTTGGTTCTTCTCGGCAAGATTTTTAATTTTTTGCTTTACTTCCCTAACCGAATCGGCAGTAATTGCACCGGTTATAGGTTTTCCAGCGCTGTTGATTGCCGCAAATCTATATTCTACCATAAAAGTTTTTGCCAGTTAATATTAAAAGCATTATTTATCTGAAATATACCAAATAAAAATTACATTAATAAAATCTTTTTTAATATCGTAGTTTGATTTTTTACTCAAGCACTGAAGTAGTTGATTGAACCGCAGATGGTGTTACGATGGTAGTTACGTGATATGCTCTGCCTTCCGGGTCTTGCTCAATTCCCACTCTAAGGATAGTAATTGTACTTGCCGTAATGTTTGAAACCGAATAAGTTCCGTTCCCATTTTCCGCTAATTCTGTCGGGAGAGTATATCCAACAAAGGATCCGCCTCCGCCGCTTAACATTCTTGGGAGTTGCTAGTAGTGTTGAGCATTAGCGGCTAAATTTAGGGTATCAATGTAAAGAGCGTCTCTATTTGCTTCAAGCGAATTAACATCAAATAATTTTACAACAAGAACAATAGACAACCCAACTATTATCACCCCAACAAGAACAAGTAATAATTGTTGCTGTCCCATAAATTCACATACTTAAAATAAAAAAAGGATTGATCACTCAATCCTTTTAAGAGAAAATAAAAAAATTAATGCAGCGTTGGTACCGCCGTAGTAATTGCACTTGGCGTAACTGTAGTAACTCCCCAATATGCTTTTCCGGCTGAATTTTTTACAACGCCTTTTCCGGTAATAACTACACTTTGCGCAGCAACTACTGCTGTGTAAGCTCCGTTTGCAGTTGAAGCAAGGTTGGTTGGAATAGTGAACCCGGTAAACGTGTTATTTCCACCACCTAATGATGT
>MNVA01000127.1 GCA_001871325.1 Ignavibacteria bacterium CG1_02_37_35 | reverse complement strand
AAGCATTTTATTAATGTCATTCCTTCGGCATTTCGTTCCGCTCTTCTCAGGGGTTATTATATTAAATTCATCCTTTCGGGATTGAAAAAAATAAATCCCGAAGGGATAACATAATTATAGAGAAACGAATAAAAGAGCAAAGAAAATCCCTTTAGGGGTGACATATAAAACCTTCATTTTTTTCAAATAACAAATCAATTGTACCAATTATGATTGAAGAACGTAGTCGTTAAATTGACGCCTATGAGCCTAAAGTCTGTATTACGTGTGATAATTCTTTAATGTATTAATTTTAATATTCTATCTGTTCTGATTGACCCGATCAAACGAAAGAGTTCTGAAAACGGAATGTCTCTATCCCAGGAAAACAAAGCCATGAACGCTTCGCCAACAACCATATCGCGGGATACAAAGCCCCAAAATCTTGAGTCGGCTGAATCATCTCTGTTATCACCCATCATGAAATAATAATCTTTTTGAAAAGTATAAGAATAAATTTCTTTCCCCTTTAACGTTATAATTCCATCTTTCACTGCAACAACTCTCTCGGCAAATTCCCTATCAATAATAGTTCGCCACTCTTCAACATTTTCTAAATTTAATTGAATCGTCATTCCTCTTTTCGGAATAACAAGCGGACCGTAATTGTCTTCGTTCCACTGCTTCCCTTTGGGAAAAATTTGTGTGTTCACTCTGTCTTTTGGAAGCGGATACGGTGAAAGATATTTAATATATGGCGGTATCCAAAATTCTTTTCCATTAACAAAAACAACTTTGTCACGCACTTCAATCGTATCCCCGGGCAAACCGATACAACGTTTAACATAATTGACATTCATCGCAATTTGTTCTTCGGGAATCGGCAGTCCGGGAATCGGTTCATCGGCACGTAATTGTTCTTTGTCCCCGGGATATTCGAACACAACAATATCACCATGGTGCGGGTCTTTAAATTTTAACAACGGCATGGTAAAATAGGGGATTTCAATTTCAGTGAACGGAATATATTTGGGTGAACTTGGTCCGTAAACAAATTTATTTACAAGGATGAAATCACCGACAAGAATCGTATCTTCCATAGAACCCGTTGGGATGCGAGTGTTCTGTATAAAAAAAGTAATAATAAATAAAGCGGCTATTGCAGCAGAAAAAAGAGATCGAAAAAATTCAAAAACTTTCTCAAAAAAGGTTTCAGGCACTTTTTTAACTTTCTTTCCGAAAGGGTGAAGAATTTTATCTGCAATTGATTTAAATTTTTGAAATCCCGTTTTGGGTGATTCATTTTCAGGTTGTAACGTCATGTTTCTCTTCTTTATTGTTTAAGTGATTCAAATTTTTTCTTTAATAGCTCGTTCACTACTTGCGGATTGGCTTTCCCTTTGGTTGCTTTCATCGTTTGCCCCACAAAGAAACCGAACACTTTTTCTTTTCCGTCAAGAAATTCTTTTACTTGATTTTCGTTTGCATCGAATATCAGTTGAATTACTTTTTCAATCTCCGAAGTATCGGATATTTGGACAAGATTTTTTTCTTTAACTATTGCTTCCGCTGTTTGTTTTGTTTCTAACATTTCAGCAAAAACATCTTTGGCGATTTTTCCGCTGATGGTTCCTTGCTGAATGAGGTTTATCAGTCCTCCAAGATTTTGGGGAGTAACGGCAAAGGTTTCAATATTAATTTTCTGTTCATTCAAAACTTTTAGAACTTCAACCATTACCCAGTTAGACGCAGCTTTATAATCATTCGTTACGTTTGCCACTTGTTCAAAATAATTTGCAAGTTCTTTTGATTGCGTTAAAACTTCGGCGTCATATACCGGGAGGTGAAAAGCGCTGATAAATCTTTCCCTTTTTGCATCAGGAAGTTCCGGAACTTTTGCTTTTAGCTCATCAAACCATTCAACATTAATTTCAACCGGGACCAAATCGGGATCGGGAAAATAGCGGTAATCATGAGCTTCCTCTTTACTGCGCATCGGATGCGCTTCATTCGCGTCGGCATCCCATAATAAAGTTTGTTGAATTACCTTTCCACCGTCTTCAATTAATTCTATCTGCCGTTTAATTTCATAATTGATCGCGCGTTCAACATTTTTAAAAGAATTCATGTTTTTAATTTCAGCTTTTGTTCCGAATTCTTTTTGCCCAATTGGTCGCACTGAAATATTTGCATCACAGCGGAGAGAACCTTCTTCCATATTGCCGTCGCATATTTCCAAATATTGAACAAGCTGTTTAATTTTTGCAAGATAGAGATATGCTTCTTCGGCAGAACGCATATCAGGCTCGCTGACAATTTCAAGCAGCGGCACACCGCAGCGGTTCACATCAATGCTGGTTGTTTCGCCCCTATCGTGAATGGATTTGCCGGCATCTTCTTCCATGTGGATGCGAGTGATACCGATATTTTTTTTTGTCCCATCTTTCTTTTCGATTTCAACCGTACCGAATTCACAGATCGGTTTTTCGTACTGTGAGATTTGATAACCTTTTGGTAAATCGGGATAAAAATAATTTTTGCGGGCAAAAATAGAAGTTGTATTTATTTTTGATGTTGTCGCAACGCCCATCAGCAAAGCAAATTCCACTACTTTTTTATTCAGCACCGGGAGAACACCCGGATGTCCAAGGCAAATAGGACAAACGTTTGTGTTCGGCTCGTTGCCAAATTTAGTTGAGCATCCGCAAAATATTTTTGTGTCGGTTAAAAGCTGCGCGTGAACTTCTAACCCGATTACTGCTTCATATTTTTTATTCATTAAGGCTCTTTGATAATCGCCATTGCTTACAGGTTAACGATAATTAAATATCAAATATTGGACAAAGAATAATGAATTTCGAAAATACTACAATCACAATTTCAACTTCATCATTCGAAATTCCTTGTTCGAAATTCATTATTCATTTTTCCATTTAGTTTTTCACCAAGCAATGTTTTGTAAAAAATGTTGGGTCTTAAAAATTATTTACTTGTAAATATCTTGTAGCCCCACGGCTTTAACTCGACGGAAAAAGATTTTCCAATCTTAACTTTTTTCTTAGAGAAGTATTCTGATGCATTTTTCATTTCAGGAGCCGAAGCAAAATTTGCGCTAACTTTTTCTTTTGAAAGATTAACGACCACAAATACTTTTTCGGTACCACTGCTTCTAATAAAAGAAACGATTTTATCATCATTCGAGTTTTTCACTTCTTCAAGTTTAGCTCCTTTGTCTCCGGCATCTAAAACCTCGAAATCTATTTTTAGTTTTGTAAGCGTTTTAAAAAATGGAGTGAGTTCAGATTTCTCCCATTCAATTGTGTCTTTTTCAAAGAAGCTTAATCGTTTATTTAAACCAACTTCCTGTCCGTTGTACAAAAGAGGCATCCCGGGCAAAGTAAAAGTTAAAACCGAAAACGCTTTTACACCGTCTCCAATCCGTTCAAACTCAGTTCCGTTCCAGGAGTTTTCATCGTGGTTCGTGATAAATCTCATGCGAAAAGCGTTGGCGGGATATTCACTTTTTTCTTTTTGAAGCTGCGTAAATATTTCCGACGCCGGTTTCTTCCCTTTCGCAATCTCGTTAAAAAGATGATACAAATTCCATGAATAGGTCATAGCAAATGAAGTCGAATGATCAGCCGGTCTTTCATCTTCTGCAAGCATAAAAATATTTTTGTGCGCTGATAATTTGGGGTAAAGAAAGCTCCAAAATTCATCGGGAACCATTCCCGCCACATCACAACGGAATCCATCAATATTATATTCTTTCAACCAATATTCCATTGCGCCGGACATATACTGCCATAATTCTTTGTTATCATAATTCAGATCAATTACATCAGACCAATCGGCAACGGGAGGAAGAAATTTCCCGGCGGAATCTTTCGTGTAAAACTCCGGATGCGTTTTCACTAAATCATTATCCCATGAAGTATGGTTTGCAACCCAATCAATGATAACATGCATTCCAAGTTTATGAATTTCTTTTACTAAAGATTGAAATTCTTTTTTCGTTCCCAACGCCGGATCAAGTCCGATGTAATCTTTAACAGAATAATAGCTGCCTAATGTTCCTTTTCTATTTTTGTCGCCAATAGGGTGAATCGGCATAAACCAGAGAATTCCAGCACCAAGTTTTTTTAACCGCGGAAGATGAGTACGGAATTCTGCAATTGTTCCCGATGGAGTAAACTGCCTGAGATTGACTTCATAAATTGTTTGGTCATCACTCCAAGCCGGCGCAGTAATTTTTTCTTGCCCCCGGAAAGGAGTTGAAAAAACAAAAAGAAAAAGGATTGAAGTTAAAAAAAACTTTTTCATTGTGACTTCCTTTGTTGAATTATTTTTCAATTCCCAAAAGTTCAACATCAAAAATTAATAATGCACCGGGAGGGATAACCTCACCGGAGCCGACATCACCGAAACCTAAATCGGGATGAATAAATAATTTCCATTTATCCCCAACCTTCATTAGTTGTAATGCTTCAGACCATCCTTTAATAACGGAATTTAATTGAATCACCTGGGGTTGATTTCTTTTGTAAGAATTATCAAACTCGGTTCCGTTTAATAACTTGCCGATATAATGAACTGTCACTTTATCTGTAGCTTTAGGTGATAAACCATTACCTGACTTAATTACAAGATATTGCAATCCGCTAACTGTTGTCTTAATACCCGTGTTGTTTTTGTTTTGGGTAAGAAAAGCTTCGGCTTCTTTCTTGTTCTTAGCGCTGGCTCCTTGAGCCTCTTTCATCTTTTTTTCGTACATCTCCTTTTGAAATTCCATAAGAACCTTGTTAACCTGTTCGTCGGTTAAAAGTTGATTTCCGTAGAGTCCATCCTTGAAGCCTTTTGCGACTATTTCAGAGTCAACATCAAGTTTGTTTGACTTAAAATCTTTGGCGATTCTTAACCCGATACCGTAGCTTGCCTTCTGTCTGGAGTCTTTCAGGTCGGTTGATTTGGATATTTTCTCTCCGCAGGAGAACAAAACTAATGAACTTATTATGAGCAAAATTGTCTGTTTCAATTTTTTTCCTATGATTTATTTTTTATTTTGACAATATAAAAAAAATAAGTGTTATTCTTTTGAAAATTTTAAGGTGTAACGCCTGTTTTACGTAGAAATTATAATGAATAAAAGTTAGCACCATGAGTAAAAAATCAAAAATTACGTTGCATATTGAGCTTGACGAAAACGATGTTCCACAAACTATTTCATGGCAGGCAGACGACGCCGGCATTGATGGGAAAAGGGATGCCGATGCTATGATCCTTTCCCTTTGGGACAAAGATGAAAAAATAACATTCGGGATTGATCTTTGGACAAACAAAATGTTAGTTGAAAACATGAATATACTTTATCATCAAACACTTTTAAAAATGGCAGATACTTACAACAAGGCTACTAATAATTTTGAAGTAAGTGAAATGATCAGGAAATTTTCCGACCAGTTTGCGGAGAAACTTTCTTTATTACAGAAATAGAATAAATAAACCTAAATGAGGAAACCATGAAAAAAGGAATACTTCTTGCACTAGTGCTTTTAAGCTGTTCTACTTTTGCTCAAAACCTTCAACTTAATTATGATTTCGGCAAAGATAGAAAATATATCACTTCTACTGTTGAAATGTTCAAACCGGATGAATACGGCGCAACTTATTGGTTCGTTGATTTTGATTTTAACCATCCGGGGAATAAAAGCGCTTCGCTCGGATATTTTGAAATCGCCCGGTATATCCGTCTGCCGCTTCCCATAAATAATATTTCGGCAACTGTGCAATATAATGATGGAACAGCTCCCTGGGGTCCGCTTGGACATGTTTGGCTTGCCGGATTAAGTTATCCAATTGATCTGGGCATCTTTGTTTTAAACACCGATCTGCTTTACCGGAAAGATTATTTTTCCGAAGGAAGCGATGTTCAACTTACCTGCGTTTGGTTTATTCCCATTCTGGACGGAAAAATAAATTTTACAGGATTTTTTGATGTTTGGTCTATGAAAAATTTTGCTGCTGATTCTCGTGATTTTGTTTTCTTAAGTGAACCTCAACTCTGGATCAACTTTGGAAATCATTTAGCTTTAGGAGGTGAAGTTGAGATCAGTAATAATTTTATTCCCGGGAAAACAGAAGTTCAAATCAACCCGACTTTAGGATTAAAATGGAATTTCTAAATTGATTTTGTAGAACATCTTTACCCTTAATCGGTTTAGTTAAAATAATACCCGGCTTTTAATAAGGGCATGAATAATAAATCACCTGAATATTGGAGTGGGCGCATTCCGGCAAGTTCCCATGACATGTTGGCAGAACGAATTCTAAATCCAATGGTGATCATTCCGGCGCTGCCGCTTTCGTAAGATGAAGTAACAAGTTCATATTCTAACATGATCGAGGATTTTTCGGAAGGATCAATTCTATAACCGAGCATAAAGATCCAAAACGGTTTTGCATCTTCTACTAATTTCATATATGCCAAACTACCATGAACACTATGGTGAACTTCGCCTATACTCACTACATCACCTACTGAAAAAATGGAACCTTTTGGTGTAAATGTCCCATATAATGCCGACTGCAATGACTTGTAAGTAATTATTTTTTGTTTGAATCCAAAGGTAATAGATTCATAGAATTGAGTAGTAACAGGGAAAAAACTGAACACACTGAGATGAGTGGAAGAAGTAACTGCATAAGAATAGTTCAACAGCATCAATTCATAATCAGAAAAATATGAATTCCCCTGCGGCATGGTGTATGCGGTTGGCATCAAGAGTAGTTCATTATCTCCCGGAAAATAGTCTTGCGAGTATAGCCTTAGGGATAGTAACATTACAGCCGCCACGATAAATTTAATTTTCATTGATTCCTATTTGTTAAAAAATCAATACGTTAACTATGAATTGATCTTGAGTAATTTTTCCCGAGAAGCATTCCAATCTTTTTACTTCGGTATGCTAATTAAAGCTCGAACAATTTGTATCTTTTAACCAAACTCTGGCATCTTTAAAAGATTTGAACTCATTTATAACTATCTTACTGCCACTCAGCTTATCCTTATACATTTCTAAAATTATTTTTCCGGTTTGATTATCGAGAAAAAGGAATGCTTTTTTTGTTAACCCCGCTTCCTCCAATTGAGGGAATATTTTTTTTGCAAGCCAATCCATTTCTCGAGGTTTAATTGCATCTAGGTCTCTCGCATCTATAAATAACCCCAGATCGGGATACTGCAGCTTAAATTCAATAAATTTTTCTAAAGTGATTTTATGAACTGTTCTAAACTCTTTGCTCTTACGTATTCCCGGTTTGATGATCAATTCCAAACAAGGAATTGAAGGATCAAAAGATAAGATTGCCGATTTAGTTTCACAAAGTATCATTATGCATTTCCGCACCGATTATTCGTTAAATAGCTGTTAGTTGATAGAAATAAATAAAAATATTTAAATCTTACAGAACAGCTTATGAGAACATAAAATTAAATTGATTAAAAGTCAATTTTTATTTAAAATCAATTCGATGATAATCTTGTTTGGTAAGGTAATGTAAATGATACTGACCCCTCGTGTATCGCCTAACGAAGCCAGAGCGCAGCAAGGGCAAATGAAGTGGAGAGATACACACGGGTGCAATAAAAAGCCCCATACTTACGGAGCTTTTTCCATCGTCTTATTTATTTCAACTTTATTTATTCAACTTCTTAATTTCAATTTTTGAGTTTGAAGTTGTTAACTTTATCAGCTTTCCACCACCATTAAGAATAATTGTTGCTCTAATTTCTTTACTGTCTTCATCTGTACCATATTTAAAAGTTTTATATTCTGAAGTAATAATCCAAGGACCTTTAAGATTATCTGCTTTGATTACCGCTTCAATTGTTGCTTTGGCATTTTCCGGGATTAAAAAAGTTATTGTTCCTCCTGAAGAAGATAATTTACTCTCGTCACTTCCATCGGGAGTCAGTTCTGCATAAATTCTTCCTCCAGAAGTATTTGCTTTTACAAATCCGTAAATATTTTCCAACTTAATATCGCCGCCGGATGTATTAACAGAAGCGCTTCCTTTAGCTCCCGCTAATTTAATATCGCCGCCGGATGTATTTAATTTTGCAATCCCCGATACTAAACCAACTTCAATATCTCCGCCTGAAGTAGAAGCTTTTATTTCTCCTCCAACATTACCCACTTTTATATCACCACCGGCAGTATTTACATTTAATGATTTGCTTGAACTCGTTACAGTAATATCTCCCCCGGCAGTAGCCATTTTCCCTTCTCCGTTAACGATTCCAACGCGAATGTCACCACCGGCTGTAGTTACTTTTAAATCGCCGTTTATATTTCCGGTGTTAATATCTCCTCCGGCTGTAACCAACTCAACATTTCCGTTGATAGATTCTACTTTTATATCTCCGCCGGCAGTTGATCCTTTAATGCTTCCATAGAATTCACCAAGACACGACAAATCTCCTCCGCTTGTTTTAATATCAAAGTTAAACTGTCCCGGTGTTTTAATCGAAAAAGAAGCATTGTGGTCATTTCTTAACGAAACAGAAACGGTATTTCCATCTTGAGTTATTTTTAGATCATTTCGATCCACCGCATCAAGTCCTGAAACTTCAACCAGTACTTCATCTTTACTCCATGACTCTACTCGTACATCTCCCGAAACTTTTACAGACAGTCTCTCACCCTTTTTTACTTGAAAGTTTTTGGTGAATCTGTCTTGAGATATTCCAGTCCGGGTTATACCGGCTACAAATATTGCCGTCAGGATCAGGCTAAAAAAGATTTTTGCTTTCATTGTTGTACTCCTTATGATTCTAATTTTGTTAACATGGTTTTTGCACGAAGTTTTATGTAACTGTTGTCGTCTTCCTGCATTCTATTCTTTAAAACATTTTTTATGTTCGGATCGGAAAGACGTTTAACGTCGTTCTTTTCATTTAGACAGTTGATCGCTTGAATTCTTAAACCGGAATTTTTGTCATTCTGAAGAACATAGATCATTGCGTCGCTTATCTTTTCATCAAAAGGGATATTGCACAAAGCGTGCATCGCTTCTTTACGAACACCGGGGTTGTCATCGTACATCATCGCTTTGATAAGAGCGTCTTTAACTACACCGGAAGTAGTTGATCTTTTTTCAGAATAGATCGCGTTAACCGCTTTCAACCGTATGCCGGGATTTTCATTATCTATCAAAGATTTTGCAAGTACTTTTTGAATTTCAGCATCGTTTACATTCCCTTTTAATTTTACCGGAACGATTTGCTCGTAGGTAATTTCAACTTCACCTTTATCAAAATCCGAATTTATGAATTGAAGGTTCGTGAGTTTCGAATCCGCAGCAGCAATATTACTGCCCGACAGTAGTTGATTTCCAGCTTTATCGAAATAGAAGAAATAACTCGCCGTAACCATTAGAACTACTGCCGCAAAAGAATATGCGATCTTCAAATTGGTTGGTGATGGTAACGTAAAAAATTCCCATATTTTTTGCAGAGTGAATTTCTTCCGCTTAAGATTTCGTATATCCGCAAGAAGTTCTTGCCGCGACTCAAACAGTGTATCTTCGTCAAGCTCTTCAACCAGATTGACTTTAACAAGCTGATGAATTCGCTTTAATTCTTCCAACTCGTTTTTGCACGATCCGCATCCAAGTAGATGTCGCTCAAATTCGTTTCGTTCGTCTTTTTTCAGTTCGTTATAGCTGTAAAGGATCAACTGGTTTTTATAATTTTCGTGTTCCATAATGGTCTCAACGTTTATATTGTTTTTAATTTCAGTCTAAGTTTTTCGGTCGCGATGAAGAGATATTTTTTAATTGTTCCTTCGCTGCAATCCATCATTTTAGCGATCTCTTTTATTTTATAGTCGTGCATGTGTTTAAGCATAAAAGCCATTTTCTGTTTCGGTGCTAAACTATCAACCGCGCTTTGGATGTCCCCTTTCATTTCCGCATTAATAAATTGCTTATCGGGTTCATGTTCTTCGGGCGAGCGGATTTCTACTTTCGGGTTCATTCCCTCTTCATCGGGTGAAATACTCACCTTTTGGTATCTTCTGTAACTCGCCTGGTGAGTGAGACAAACATTAGTCGTAATCCTAAAAAGCCAGGTTTTAAATTCACTCCGGAATTCAAAACGTTTAAGTCCTTTATAGACTCTCAGAAAAACTTCCTGGTAAATGTCTTTTGCATCATCGGATGATTTGCAATAATGCGCAATCATAGAAAGAACATTTCTATCATGCCGATAGACTAAAGTTGTAAACGCCGGATCGTTTCCGTTCCGGGCTTCTATTATTAGATCATTGTCACTTAGTGAAGATAAGTCTTCCAAAACTTTAACTCCGTTTTTATTAGTTAGACTAAAATAATGTTTAAAAGGTTGTAAGGGATTGGAAAATATTTTTGACACGGGAAATGGACTTTGAGATTTTGGGACTATGGGACTTTGAGACTATAGGAATTTAGGGCAAAGATTTCAGAATAATTTTAATTCTTTGCGGGTCTTTGCGTTCTTGGCGGTTTATTGTTTTTCTTTTTAACCGCTGAAGGCGCGGAGTATCGCAAAGGTTAGTTTTCTACATTTTGAAACGAGCTTAATTTCAAAAGTTATTTCTTCATATTCTTCTTTGCTGATTAGCAGTTCTGTGTTCACCTTGAGTTAATCCTGAAGCCTCAAAAATTATCTTTGCTATTCGTGTCCATTCGTGAGATTAGTGGCAAAATCTTTCTCGCCACGAATGACACGAATATTCACGAATTTATTTAGCCCTATATTTTTGTTTAGGTTCTTTAATTTGAAAACCAATTTGTTTCTTCGGTTTTTCAGGCGGTAGAAGAAGTTGGTTTATCGCTTCGATAATCTCCCTAATTTGTTCATCGTGCCCTTCATATTTATGTTCAAGTTCTTCCAGTTTTTGGGCGAGGTCTTTATGAGTTGAAAGGTACTCTCTAATCTTCACGAAAGTTCTCATTATTTGGATATTAACTTTAATAGCCCTCTTGCTATTAAGTACGCTTGAAAGCATAGCAATTCCTTGTTCTGTAAAAGCATACGGTGTCGCCCTTCGGGCGCCTCCCCAACTTGAAATCACAGATTGTGATTTCAAGTTATCTAATTCTGATTTCGTTAGTTGAAACATGAAATCTTCCGGAAATCTGTCAATGTTTCTTTTCACTGCTTGAATTAAAGTGCGAGGTTCTACAGCATACAACTCAGCCAAATAAGTACTTAACATTACATTTTGTCCGCGAATAATCAATATCTTTTTTTCAATTATTTCGGTAAGCTTAAAACTTTCTGTAATCATAATTCTACTCCATGTATAAAATAATAATCATATTTTGATTTTTATGCCGATAGTTGAGCTATAACCCGGCGACAATTTATCACCGGCTAATTTCATTAATTATTGGTTTGCCATTCTTTTTGTAGAGAAAATGATCCAAAAGCAATGAAGTTAGAAATTCCTTAATAATGGAAAGTTCGGGGCTTTGATCCTTCGGCGCTTTAAGGTAGTATTCACAAATATCATCTAAAATAATTTTCAACGGGTTGTGTGCAGTACCAACCTTTTCTTCTATAACGGAAATTACTTTTTTAACTATCATTTAATTGTAACGTATATTTTATGAAACGAAAGTAAAACAATAAATTTTGTTATTAAACTAAACAATACTATTTTTGAACCAATCCAGTTTATCTGGAGGTGGAAGTTTAAATAAAGCTTTGCCCCGAGTAATCGGGGTTTTTTATTTTTAAATAATGTATTAATTCCACAAACTTGAATTGCAAACCACCGTGTAATAATGTTTAAATGTTTTAATAACTTTATCTCACCGAAGGGTAGCCAAAAGATTAGTTTTTTCTCACAGGTCATTCATTAAAGCTTAATGAAGAAGTAAGAGTGTTTTCCCTTGATAATGGTTTATTAATTAAACTGCTTTCTTGATCCACTCATCATAACGTATAATGTTTTTCGATTCTACATCTTTTTCAATTTGAGTCTGGAATTCATCTAAGCTTGATTTGATAACCAAATCGTAATTGGCTTTTTTGTTCCAAGTGTTAAGCTTATCCATATAAATTTCTTTTTCAGGATTGTTAGCCTGCTCTTCTAAAACAAGCATCTTGCATTCTTTCGGGGAGAAAAGTTTGGGGTATGTTTTTGACAGTGCATCGAAAAGAGTAATAGTTTTAAAAAGATTTTGTTGAAGAGTCTCTTCCTGCAAATCTAAATTAATTATTTCACCGGCATATATTGTCCCATTCCCACCGATGAAATCTATCTTTGAACTCCCTATTAAAAATTTGCCGATTGAATTCTCTTTAAAATCGTAACCAATATTTAACTTCTCTTTTAATAAAATATTTGATTCTAATTTGCTTCTTAATTTTCTCCCTAATCTTTCATGTATTTCTTTTTTCGAAAAAGAAAATTTGTCTGCACCTTCTTCATAGTAATCTGCAACAAATTTCAAATAAAGTTCATTAAATTTTAGGTTTAAATCTTCACATTCAATAATCTGAACTTTTGAATATCTTAAGTTCCCGTTCTCATAAACGGTATTATAATCCAAAGTTTTTTTATCGAATATATTAGTGCTAATCTCATCAATAGCTAAATCGATCAATGACGATTTTTTTATGCCGTATGCAGTATTTATTCTTTTTAATCTTTCTGCTGAAATTTTAGCGAGAGAAAAGTGAGTCTCTTCGGAGATCAAAATTAACCCAATACCAAAACCTTCGTCACGGTTGGTATCAGGATAATATTTTACGATGGATAAATAACCTTTCATCTTATAAACCTATTTCTTTTAATAAAATGTCAAATTGTTTTTTGACTAAATATTTTCTTGTTTTAATAAAATTAAAAATTGCGTCTTTCTCTTCACTATTTATTCCCCATTCAAGAGGAATATTATTAAGAATTTTATAAATGGTTTTATCAGTTAACGCTGAAATAGCGGTGCAAATATCTTGTTTAACTTTATCAAAAAATAAACCGTATTTAAAATAAAGTTTTTGAAACAAAACAGCATCAACAAGATTTTCACCGATTGAGGGAATTTCAGCTGCTTCTCGTTCTAAATCGTTGTAATTTAACTCTGAAAATATACTTGAATGGTCAATCGCAAACAATCTAATTCTCTTTCCGGATTCTTGAAGTAATAAATTTGGATTATTAATAACACGATCTGCATTTCTCAACCAGATATCGAAAGCACAAATTTTTATCAGGTCTTCAACTACTTCATCATTCTTATGCTTTGTTATGTTAATTATGGTATCAATATTTGTAATTGCCCTTATAGTTCCGGATAAAAATTGTGAACCATACCCTAAGCCGGAAGGTTTACCACATGCAAACAGATAATCGGCTGGTAAAATACCTTCATTAATCTCAATAAGTGAAAATTCCGGTACCGGTATATTTAGTGTTTGGGCAAGTTGCGCGGCAATAAGTTCGTTTATCAAGTGTTTGTAATTTCTCCCCTGTTGAGCATGTTTTACAATGTAGCGGTTTTCATCACTACAATCGAAAAGACTTGGATGACTACCACGCGTCTCAAACTCTTTCTGAAAAATTTCTGTTTTTACTCTTTTAATTATCATTTACTTAGAAATTAGTTTCATTACAAATTTTGATAAATCCGGTATTGTATCATTTGAACTGTATGTTTTAACAGAATCAAGAAATGCTGTATTTGAATTATCACAAATTATTGTGTTTTCATTTTTGTAATACAAAGCTAAAACAAATAACTCTTTTTGAGCTTTGAAATAATGAGAATCTGCATCCTTAACTAGTGTAGAAAATCCCTTCGCAGAAGGAGCTTCATACTTTGTTATAAATGCTAGATAATAATCATAAGTAAGATTTGATAAGTCCTCATTGAAATAATCCAAATATAAGTCCCCCGCCAAGCGATTATTTTCTGATCCCAGATCGCTTAAGTAATCTTGGTTTAACCTATTCTGAAGGTTTGTTGAACATGTGCAGCCGGATATTAGAATAACCGCGAGGATACCAATTATGAATTTCATGTTAGACTCCACAAAGTAGGGATTAAATCTAAATTATTTTTTGAAGCCAAGTTTCTTCCTGTGTCTAAATCAATTGGGGGAATATCACTCCCGGTTAATTCACCCTTGTTGTTATAAACATAATCATAACATTTGTTGGCTAATGGAATAAATATCTTATAAAATTGTGGCAAGCAGTCATCAAAAAAATGTATCTGCTCTTTACGAAGAAAATTATAATCTCTGTCTTTGGGTTTTTCCAATATTAAAAATTCTTTATTCTTTTCACATAAATCGTTGTAATCTGAGAACAGGAATTCATTTATAAAGCTAACAAGCCGATAGATTTTCGGATGCTCTCCTTCAGCAACACCAAACATTCTATGGAGACCATTAACCCAACCATTAATTAAAGCGGGTTCGTAATTTTGTTGATAGACCTCTGATATTAATTTGCTAAATAATTGCAAAACTTTCCCAACCTCCGGATAAAAATTGTTATCAAAATTAATAAGTTCGTCATGAATATTTGAATAATTGAGATTTATGGGCGCATTGCTTTTTAAGGTGAGATGATAAAACAATAAAACATCCAGTTGCATTTCTAAAACTCTGTGTGCTGTTTGATTTTCTTTGTAATTACCCACCATATCCCGAACAAACGGATGGATGATACCATCAGCAACTATATGAGAAGCAAACCCCAAGAAAAACGAAAACATGAATCGCTTTTCTCTTGCTGTTAAGGAATTTGAATTGTTTTTGATTTCTTGAAATGCTCTCAATATCAATTCATTCGTTTTTTCGTAGTGAAATTTATCTGCAAGCTCACTTTGTGTTTTAAAAAACAAATCATCGTCAGCAATACTTGCATAAGGTAGATCAGGACCAACTGCACCAACTTGCAAAAAGTCCCTTCCTGACTGTAATAGTTTCTTCAATTTCCCGTCAGGTAAAAGGCTTTGCATATTTTTCATCAGTAAAATATGAGTAATACCACTAGCCATAAAACACCTCTGTTTGTTAAAAATTATAGCAGTATAGTTCTAAATCGCAAAAAAAGTAGTGAAACAAAAAAAACAATAAATTTAGTTATTAAACCAAACAACTCTATTCTAATCCAATCCAGTTTTCGGGAATTAGCTACTTCATACTTGTTAAGAAAATAGTAGGTAATTTTTTGATTAAATGCTATTTCCATCCTCAATGCAATATGTTAAAAAAAGAGAACTTGATTTTTCAATTTAACGTATATGTTTTAAGTTCGATAGTTGAGCTTACTTTTGATGGATTTGCAGGATAGTTATCTCCAAAATATGCTTCTATCTTTATAAGTCCCGTACCGGGAGAAACATATGAATTATAATATAGCGTTCCTTGATAATAACCCATATACTGTATACAATGGAATGAACCGGCTGGAACATTGATTAGAGTATCGATTGTCCCAACTCTCATCCCATAATTAAATTTATCACCGGTTTTTGCCGGATATTTATATAATAAGTGATAATAAACGGTCGTATCGTTAGGTGTATTTGAGTTAGTACTATAACCGGCATAGCCAATTAAACCACTATCACTAATCGCAACATACGAACCCGCATAGAAAGTAAGTTTTTTACCAAATAAAATGGTATCACCTCTAACATCATGGATCTCGCCAAATTTTTCTCTCACCATTCCTAATGTATCATATGCTACTCCGGAATAATACCACGTATTCCCTTTTGCAATGGGGATAAAATCCGGAGTTGGGACTATATAGCTGACAAGATTGCTTTTTTCACAACCATAAAAAAGTGTGAAAAATAACACCGCTACTATTAAATAAGTTAAAACGTTTTTCATAAGTGTCCCTTAAATATTTTTTTACCATTAATTACTATACTATTTTTTTTGTTTTCTTTTTAACCGCAGAGGGCGCAGAGTAACGTAAAAGTTACTTTTCTTCCAGCGCCTCTCTCAACACAGTTTGCAGCAGTAAGTTTGTTTCTTCTTTGCTTTGGTTTATGTTTTTTTCTAATTCGTCTAATAGTTGCATTAATTCTTCAAATTTATTTTGTGTTTTTATTGAAATGATTGGTATTGGTGTTTCAGCAATTGCATCCAACCGTAAAGAAACATTTGCTGCACCTCTCATTTTCTTAACAAAAAAAGCATGCTTATAATTGTTCATGTACTCAAATAAAAACCTTGCATTAAAATTTTCATAATTAAAGGGGTGCACTGCGCATAATATATTGCCAACTGAAAACTTCCCTTCTTGGTAGTGCATTCTTTTCATTTCTGCTTTTCCATGCCCTGCAGAAGAGATAATAGGTATAATAACAGCTTTGCAATCAAAATAATAATCTTTATCACTAAGTCTTTCTTCTGATAAAGTTACTAATGGATAATCACCTGGTGCAGCCTTCATTATACCAATATTACCTTTTTCAATATGACAAATATCTTGTAACCTTACAAAAATTAAATCGTTAGGTGGTTGATAAGGAATTTCTTCCGGTTTTATTTCCGGTAATGGTTTCTGTTTTTTTAATTTTCCTTCAACAATAAGTTTTTCTTTTTCTGCTTTTATTCTCTTTAGTAATTCTGTAGCGGGTTCGTCATTTTTGTCTTGTGGTACAAGTTTGCCTTGCATAGCTTCTCGGAGAAATGCTTGGCGGAGTTGAGTAACAATATTTAACTGAAAATCAGTTTCATTATTTAATTTAATTGTTTCATTTTCTGTTAAGGAAATTTTTTCAAACAATTTTACTTGTTCATCATAATGCGGTATTGTTAATTCAATTTTGCACAAATCTTCAAATCGTAATGCTTGTCTGACCGTCCCTCTTGCATATAATTTTATTTGCCTTAATCCTTCTTTGGATTTTAAGAACTTAAATAATAATTCAGGTATAATACTTTTGGGTTTTGTTTTGAAAACTACATAGGCAGGACTGATAAAACCTTTTATATCTTCGTCTAAGTAAGCAATAGAACCCACATTGATACGATAAGGATTATACGCAAAACATCCTTGCTCTATTATTTTGTAGTCTTCAACTTTATCTTTTGCAGCATTTTTAGATTTGGTAATTCCATCTTCATTGCTAACCCCAAAAAATTCAAACGAACTATGATCACCAAAATTTTTTGCTCTTACAGAATATTCATCAACCAAATCCCTTACAAACACTTTCTTACTACTCATTTCATAGCCGTCTTTAGCTGTTCTAACAACTGGTTACTCTTTTCAAAACTATTATGAAGTTTTTCTAAAAGTTCAGCGCTTGTGAATTCATGTATCTCATCTTGTTTATAAGGATTTTTTACATCAATATTAAATCCATTCTCTTCTAACGTTTTAATATTAACTTTCCAGGCATTGTCGTTCTCGGTTCTCTTCTTCCACCATTTTTTCAGTTCATTAAA
>MNVA01000073.1 GCA_001871325.1 Ignavibacteria bacterium CG1_02_37_35 | reverse complement strand
AGGGAGGATTTTTCTTGATGAGATTGGCGATGTTCCGCTTCCGATGCAGGTGAAACTACTTCGCGTACTTCAGGAACAACAAATTGAACGTGTGGGCGGTACGGAAACGATTCCGATCGATGTTAGAATTATTGCGGCGACAAATCAAAACTTAGAAAAGAAAATAAAAGAAGGAACCTTCCGCGAAGACCTATTTTACCGGTTAAATATTGTGGCGATAAAAATTCCGCCGTTACGCGAAAGAAAAGAAGACATCCTTCCTTTAATAGAATTTTTTCTTTTGAAGTATGCTAACGAAAACAAAAAGGAAACTTTCACAATTTCCAAAGAAGCTGTTGACCAGCTAATGAAATACTCCTATCCCGGGAATGTTCGCGAACTCGAAAATAGTATTGAACGGGCGGTTGTATTAGCAAGAGGAAACACTCTTACGCAGAACGATCTACCGATGTCGATAAAAGGTTTCATCCGTGAGGAAGTAAGTGAATTAACCGAAGGAAACTTAGTTGAAAAAGTAGAGGCGTTGGAAAGGAAATTAATATTGAACGCGTTGACAAAAAGCAACGGAAATCAAACTCAAGCGGGAAAATTGTTAGGACTAACTGAAAGAAATTTGCGCTACAAACTTCAGAAGTATGGGATAAAAAATTAAACCCCATACTCGGCTGTTCACCTCACCTGGACAAGCCCGCCAATAAGCTGTCGGATAAACCAGAACCAAATTGGCAGAGACGAATGATTGCATCGTTGTATAATATTCTCGATTAAATTCTTGTTTTTGGGGATACGATTTACGAACAAGCCTGCCCGGCTCAGACGGGGATTAACGAATAGCGATTTTTGATTTTTTAACTTCTAAAATCAAAAATCGTTAATCCTTGTTCTGAGATCAAAAAAAAATTGGTTGCCGGCTACGCCGCGCTAAGATTGAATGAAAAACATTCATCCATTCCTTCTCATTCAGTCATTCTTTGGCTTTATCTCTCTTATTAATATTCTGCCAATTCGCCGCGGCGAATTACACGAACTTTAGTGTTAAGATACTTTGTTTTTCCCGAGATGTAAAAACTGCCTGCCCACCAGATTGCCGGCAGAATAGTAGGTAAAAAGGAAAAAATGAATAATGAATATCGAACAAGGAATTTCGAATAATGAAATTGAAATTTGGGTGGTATTCACTTCGACATTCATTATTCCTTGCTCATTATTCGATATTCAATTATCGTTAATATGTTATCAATAGCGGTTTTCGAAGTGCCTAATTAAGCTTATACTTTCAAACTAAAAAGCATAATCAAGTCCCGCCGAAAAAAGTTGGTTATCGTATTTATAAAAAGTGTCATTTGAATTATTGTGTAAATAATTCCAATTGATGTGCGCTGACAAACTTTGGAAATAACTCGAAAGATCTTTTTGAATTTCCACTCCAAATCCGAATTGATTATCAATACGGGATGCAGCAATTATGTTTCCATCAAAATCAAGTACGGGCAGCATTGAATAATCCCGTTTAGTGTAAACAAGTTCTGCTTTTAATCCAAGCGTAGAGGAAAAAAGTTTTGTAAAAGAAATGCCTGTCTCATAACCCTCATTTGAAAACACGTCGTTGAAGAGCTCATCCTGATAGAAAAGTGTATTATCATAAACGAACGATCTTGTAACTTGCGATAGGTTGCTCTTCAACTGAAAATAAAGACTCAAACCGGTATTCTCTGCAATAGATTGACCGACTTGAGCGTACAAATTTAATTGATAAGCTTGGCTCGCGGGATTGCCCAGTTCAGCCGAATATAACTTTGCGCTCAAATCACAACTTAACATAAGCGAAGTTTCTGTTTCGAATGAACTGTTGAATCTTAAAAAAGTTTTATGTACGGAATTTGAAAACAAAGAAAAATTATTAAAGTTATTGTAGTTGTAAATGTAACCGCCGGTCAGCACATCAGTCTCGGAAAATGAATATCGCATGTTTCCATAAGTCGAAATCTGCGTAAAATCTAAAAGTGTGAAAACTTCGCGGTTGTTTTTTATACTATAATTTATTCCAAGGTTAAGCTGACTTTCGTCTGACAGTCGCAAATTATCCGCTAATCCGTATTTTCGAAAAAAAGACGATGTCCCGATATTCTCCTGGTAATAGTTCATCGAATTCTGATTATATACTTGTAATGTGTTTTTGTTACTGCTGAAATTGTACGCTCCATTTAAGGCTGTGTTGTATATGTTATCCGAAACTTTGAATGCGCTATTATAAATATTATCATCAGAATATCTATAAAATTCCGACGAAACCTCAAACTGAGCATGCAGAACAGTCGAAGAAATGAATAGTGCGAAAATAATGATTATCGTTTTCAATGATTTCCCTTTCCTTTCCCTTTTCCATCGCCAGGACCCTGGCGATTTCGTCTTTTTAATTTTTCAAAGCTCATGCCTTTTGTTCTAAAATCACAAATTCCGTCTCCATCCTTATCAATAAAAACATCATCCTTCATTTTTTTATCGATTAACGGATCGCGGTTATTTTCGTTTTGCGCAGAAATTTTTTCCTTTTTTACACTTACGGTTGTAGAATCTTGTGCTTTAACCGATTGAGCAAGGAACAGCATGATTGTTAATATAAATATGATTTTCATTTAGAACTCTTTTCAAAAGATCATTTATTTTTAAGAAGTACATCTGGTTTATTTCAATGAGTATGCCAGTTTTAAAAGGTCTTTTCGGCGAGAAATTCCATGGAGTTATGATAGGGTTACGACTATTTAGGCGATGAAACGACAGAATTGTCGAAAAGAATGGTCAATGATTAGATGTAAAAAAAGGAAATCTTTCAGAACTTGATGGTCCTAAAAAATTTCCTTTCAATTTGAAGAGTAAATTAGAACGTTGAAATAAAATTCAACGAAAAGTTTTTGGTTGAAAGCGGATTTGGATTGGCGTCAAAATAAATATTCCAGCTTGTCTGCTCTTGTAAATTTTTATTGTAAGCAACAACTGATCTGACTGCATTTATTATACTCACCAATCGGTTAACCAACATCGCGCCAACAACAAATTGTAAATTATTATAAGCGCGCTGACTTGAAAGCCACATTCCGCGGTATTCACGGCGCTGGGTTTCGCTTTCCCACTTCCAATTCATAATATTTTTGTCGAACATTTCTGTAAATCGTTGTTCAAGCGCTTTTTCATCGTTGTACTGATCAATATTTTTATAATTGCCGATGATCGCAAAGTAATCATCATTTTTGCTTGTCAAAGAGATCCCACCATAGGTTTTAGCAAATGATTTATAATTCTCTTTTCCCCAATCTCCATAAGTGTTTACTCCAAAGTAAACTCCATAGAGCGCTGCATCAGTAATAGTAAAGTATTTTCCCGATTCATAATTATCAGCGTACAACTCCCCCATTCCCGGTAACAATGCTGAGTATAAAATTGCAAGCGCAATATTTTTCTTTGGCTGGGTCGCTTCTAAAAACTCTTTGTGAATACCGGTTTCATTCATGTTCTGATCAGTAAAATTAAATTTGGACAAGGTCAACTGATTTTTAATCTGACCATTTATCGTTTGTGATAAAAACGAAACTGCAACAAGGAAAAGGAAGACGAATTTTTTCATATTTTTTTAGTGAAAAGTTATGGATTAAACAGCTAACCGTTCAACAGAAAAATTTTCCCCTTCAAGCGAAGCGTTACAATAATTTCCGAGAACTTTTTCTATACTCACTTCTGAAAACTGATTCTGTAATTCACGCCTGAACGGATGAAAGATTCTGATATAATTTGAAGTAAAGCCTTTAATTACGCCGTTATCATCCGCTTCTTCAAAAAGGACTCTTTCTTTCTTCCCAATGAATTTTTCTTGAAACGCGAATCTTTTTTTATCGCTAAGAATTCTCAATAGGGCGCTTCTATGTTTACGCTCTGCACTACCTACTTTCCCGAGAAAAGGGATAGCTTTTGTATCCGGGCGTTCAGAATAGTTAAAGACGTGCAAATAGGATACCGGCAAGTCTCTTAAGAAATTATACGTTTCTATAAATTCTTCCCCGGTTTCTCCCGGGAAACCGGTTATTACATCAACACCGATTCCAATTTCCGGATCAGCTTTGTGCAATTTTGTAATGAGGCTTTTATAATCTTTAGCGTTATAACGGCGCTGCATCAAGCGAAGGATTTTATCACTTCCGCTTTGCAACGGAATGTGAAAATGCTTACAAAGTTTTTCTGTGGATAAAGTAAGTGCGATAATCTCATCAGTTAAAAGATTGGGTTCAATTGAACTGATACGGATTCTAAAATCACCTTCAACCGAAACTAATTTTTTCAAAAGACAATAAAAATCTATTTCAAAAGATTTACCGTAATCCCCAACATTTACTCCGGTTAAAATTATTTCCTTGTATCCTTGATTAACAATGGAACGAAATTGTTCAATAACCTTTTCGGGTTCTAAACTGCGGCTTCCTCCACGCGCTAAAGGAATAGTACAATAAGTGCATTTATAATCGCATCCATCCTGTATTTTAAAATATGCACGGGTTCTCGAATCAATATCAGTGGACGAAGCGACGCCAAAACTGTGATCCAATTCTTCCTTTGATGAAGTATAAATGCAGGCAAGTTCTTTTTTGTTGAA
Source organism: Ignavibacteria bacterium CG1_02_37_35 (assembly GCA_001871325.1). Lineage (GTDB taxonomy): Bacteria > Bacteroidota > Ignavibacteria > Ignavibacteriales > Ignavibacteriaceae > UBA1563. Next base: position 12,448 of record MNVA01000073.1, on the reverse strand, counting down.
ATCACTTAAGTAAGAAAAAAGATCGAATTTTTCGTTGCTTCCCAGAACCGCATCCACACCGTCTATCCTTGCAATTTCTTCAGGACGAAGTTGTGCATAACATCCTGTAACAAGAATAAAAGCTTCGGGATTGCGTCTAAGCGCACGGCGTATAACCTGGCGACATTCTTTTTCGGCATTATCAGTGACTGAACAGGTATTTAAAACATAGACATCAGCATGGTCAGAAAATTCAACTACCGAAAATCCGCGTGTCGTAAACTGTTTACCAATAGCGGCGGTTTCTGAAAAATTTAATTTACAACCTAATGTATGTAATGCGACTTTTTTATTCATTCTCTTTAAAACTGTAGAGACATGCCAGGGCATGTCTCTACGATAGATTAACTGTTTACTCCATCAATTTGGATTTATTCCTGTGTTTGTTCCGGTGGAGCAAGACTTTCTTCCGGAAGTTCAAAATTCGGGAAGTCTGCCGAGTTCACGGTAACGGTATCTGCGGTCATCACATCTTGCGGGGTCATTTTCTCTAGTTTGTGCAAGGTAATGAATTCCTGGATTTCCGCTTCACCCTTATCCTTTAACAATGCCAAGGCGCTCAAAACGATTTTCTTATTTTCTTTGTCGAACTCAATGACCTCTAAATCAATTTGAGTATCAATTGGAAAATGAATCGAAAGGTTTTTGATCTTCGCCGTTGAAAGATGGCTTGTAGGAACAAATCCGTCAACATCAAGAGGAAGTTCTACAATAACTCCTTTTTCAATGATGCGGACAATCTTGGCTTGTGTTTCAAACCCAACAGCATACGATTTTCCGAATGTGTCCCAAGGATTATCCTGAACTTGTTTATGCCCCAGAGAAATTTTCCTCTGATCTACATCAACAGAAAGAACAAGCACTTCAATTCTTTCACCTTTTTTCACAACTTCCCCGGGATGGCGGATTTTCTTTGTCCACGACAAATCGGAAATGTGAACCAACCCATCAACTCCCGGTTCAAGTTCTACGAATACTCCGAAGTTGGTAAGATTTCTTGCAATCCCAAAATGTCTTGAGCCGACAGGATATTTTTGCATCAATTCCTGCCATGGATCCGGTTCAAGTTGTTTAATCCCAAGAGAGATTTTCTTCTCTTCTTTATCTAAGCTAAGAACAACAGCTTCAATTATTTGTCCCATTGCAACTACTTGCGAAGGATGTTTGATATGTTGAGTCCAACTCATTTCAGAATTGTGAATGAGTCCTTCGATTCCCTTTTCAATTTCAATGAATGCGCCGTAATCTGTTAATGAAACTACTTTACCGGAAACTTTTGCCCCGATCTGTAATTTCTCTTCGATATTCTCCCAGGGATGAGGAAGAAGTTTTTTCAAACTAAGAGAAATTCTTCTCTTCTCTTCATCGAAATCAGTAACGACAACATTAATAGTTTCATCAAGTTTAACAACTTCGTTAGGATGATTAATTCTGCCCCAACTGAGGTCTGTAATATGAATTAGACCATCAACACCGCCGAGATCAACGAAGACGCCAAAATCGGTGATTGCTTTAACAGTTCCTTCAAGGATTTGACCTTTTTCAAGCCTGTCAAGGATCTCTTTGCGTTGGTCAGCCATTTCTTCTTCAACAAGAACTTTATGAGAGACAACAACATTTTCAGTAGGAATATTGATCTTAACAACTTTGAAATCCATCATCATCCCAACAAATGCATCAAAATCGCGAATAGGACGAACATCAATTTGTGAACCAGGTAAAAATGCTTCCATTCCCATAAGGTCAACCACCATTCCGCCTTTAATTCTGCGAACGATTTTCCCCTGAATAATTTCGCCGGTATCGTGTGCGCGTACAACTTTCTCCCAGATTCTGAGGAAGTCAGCGCGTCTTTTGCTGAGTACAAGATTTCCTTCCTGATCTTCAACACTTTCAAGAAAAACTTCAATCTCAGCGCCGATTTTAATTGGTTCATCAGGAGAGAATTCATCTTTAGGAATTTGACCTTCAGATTTGAATCCGACATCAATAATGACAGTATCTTGTTGAACTCTTACGATTGTTCCTTTGATGATTTCGCCTTCTTTTACATCGCGAAACGAGTCTCCGTATAATTTAGAAAGGGCAGAAAATTCTTCTTGCGAATATTCATCTTCATGAAAGAATTTTTTCGCACTGTTGAATTCATCAAGGAGTGATTTTTTTTTCTTTTCGGACATTAGACCTCCAAAAAAATATTTAACTATTTTTACTTTCCAAGTCATGAAATGAGAATAAAAATAGTCTGCCAGAGGCAGATTAGTTTGACATTATTAGTTAACCATGACTTCTAAAATTCTTCTTAAGCCCTGTTTAATCTCCCAAATGGGGAATCAAATTTCCCTTCCCTGTGTAAAGGGTTAGGGATGGGCTTTTTTTTCTATTACACTTTTAATTTCTTCCATTACCCATTTCGGGGTTGATGTGGCACCGGTGATACCAACGGTTTTGGCATCCTTAAACCATGAAAAATCTATTTCTTCATTCGATTCCACAAAAAAAGTCTTCGGGTTTACTTCCTTCGCGATAGCAAACAGAACTTTTCCATTACTGCTTTTTTTCCCTGCTGTAAAGATAATAACATCATTCGAAAGGGCAAACTCCCGCAGCTTCTTTTCTCGCCCGGAAACCTGTCCACAAATCGTATCTTTTGCATGAAATTCAACCGCTTCGTCCTCAATGGTTCCAATAACTAACTCTTTCACTTTCAGTTTTAATGCTGAAGCGATTGACGCGAATGTTTCTTTATCCATTGTAGTTTGTGAAAAGAGAACTGTCGGCAGTGCTAAATTTACTCTTTCCAAAGCCTCGCTTAAAGTCAAAATAACAATCGCTTTGTCACCCGTTACACCGCGTAACCCTAGAACTTCAGCATGATCCTTTTTGCCGAAGATAACCACCTGGTAATTCTTATCAACGAACTTTTTGATTCTTTCCTGAACTTTAGTAACAACCGGACAAGTGGCGTCTATCAATTCAATTCCAAAATCGACTGCTTTTTTGTAAGTTGATGGCGGTTCTCCATGAGCGCGAATTAAAACTTTACTACCTGCTGGAATTTTGTCAAAATGTTCAACTGAAATTGTCTCCATACCCAATTTTGCAAGTCGATTCACTTCCGAAGCATTATGAATAACATCTCCGAGTGAATACATTTTTGAAGAATTTTGTAACTCCCGTTCGGCAAAGTCTATTGCCCGAACTACACCCCAGCAAAATCCGGCGTTTTTATCGATTGATACAACCATATTTCATCCGTTTACCAAGGAACAACTCATTCAACCTCAAAGTTCAACACCTTTAGACTTGGCAACTTTGGCTACTTCATCATAAATAAAGTTTACTTGTTCATCAATTGTTAAAAAGGAGGTATCAACCGGAATTGCATCTTCAGCTTTTAGAAGCGGACTTACTTCTCTTGTTGAATCAATTTTATCACGATTCAAAAGACTTTCTTTTACCATATCTTCGTGAACATGTTTTCCCTTTTCGCTCATTTCTTTTGTGCGTCTTTTTGTTCGTTCATCAATTGTTGCGGTTAAGAAAAATTTAACATCGGCATTTGGAAAAACTACTGTTCCAATATCTCTACCTTCCATTACAATACCACCCAATGCCCCAATTTCCCTCTGTTTTTTAACTAAAATTTGGCGGACCTTTTTAATCTTACTTATATCACTAACATTGCTATTTACTTCTAAACTTCTAATTTCATCGGAAAGTTCTACTTTATCGGCAAAAACACGCGAATTTCCATCCGAATAAGTCAGTTCGATATCAGTTCGTTCTAATAAATTGATAATTTCTTTTTCATCATCAAGAATGTTGTGTTTTAATGCGAGGGAAGTGATTGCCCGGTACATAGCGCCGGTATCTAAATATAGGTACTTAAGTTTATCTGCAAGAAGTTTTGCAGTCGTGCTTTTTCCCGAACCGGCGGGTCCATCAATGGCGACAATTAATTTTTTAGACATGGTGTGAAAAGTTAAGGAATTATCAAAAAATTTACAATGTTTCTGAGGGGAAAAGTGCGATTTAATAAACTTCTTTGCCGCCAAGTTCGTTTTTAATGTAATTGTAAAGTTTTGTGTCAGGCACTTCCATTCTTTTTGCAGATTTGGGTAATTCCTCTTCTGTTTTCACTTCATTTTCTTCTATTTCAATGAAATTAAATTTCAATTTTGCCCCAAATATTTCATTCGCCTTCTGGGTAAAATAATCTTCGTGCTGAATGAGCACTTCTCTTGAAAAGCCATCTGCAAGATGGACGTTTAGGGTCATTTCGTTTAGACTCACCGGAGATAATTGACTCATTATTTTTCCAAAAAGTAATTTTTTTTCATTTGAAATTGAGGAGACAAAACCTTCCCATTGTTTAACCACTGATTCATAGTTGAAAAGTCTATCCTGAATCCCGGTAGTACATTTATCAAAAGTTTTTTTGATCGCCGGATCGCTGGTAGAGGGAATTAACACAGTCGCCGTTTCAGCTATTTTTGAAACGCCCCTTTTTTCAGCTTCCTGTTTCGAAGGTTTTTCGATTGCAATAGTTTTGTCTTTCAAATGTTCGTCCGGAATGCTTATTTGAAGTTCCGAAAATTTACCGGAATTTACCATTCCGACTAATTGAGAAATGGTTAGGGTTGATTCCAAACCGATTAGAACGCAAAGCGCCATTTCAATTTTCAATTTGTAATTTACGGCATAGCGAATTTCTAATGATGTTTTTGTGAGAAAGCTGATAATTCTGACCAAATCATTTTCGGTAAAAATATTCCGGTTTGATTTATACAATGCTTTATAAATTTCGGCAGTTTCGATGAGAGAAGTCGTACCGGAAATTTGCACCGTTAAAATATTTCTGAAATGTTCAATCAATCCTTCCAAAAAATCGGTGAAGCTCCAGCCGTTTTGATAAATTTTTTCTGCTACAGTAAAAGCGGTTTGATAATCTTTCGATTTGATCGCATCGGAAACCTGGAAGTATAATTCGTCATCAATAAAGTTGAGAATTTTAATAACCGTTTCGTACTCAACTTTTGCACCGCAGAAAGCAACCACCTGATCAAAAAAACTTTCGGCGTCACGGAGTCCGCCATCCGATTTTTTCGCAATAAGTGTTAACGTTCTATCATCAATCAAAATTTTCTGATCGTCGGCAATTTTGTTTAACAAAGATTTTATAGTGTGAATATCAATTCGTCTAAAATCATAACGCTGGCATCGAGAAATAATGGTTATCGGTACGCGGTGAATATCTGTAGTTGCAAAGATAAAAATCGTATGCGAAGGAGGTTCTTCCAAAGTTTTCAGCAAAGCGTTGAAAGATTCCTTGGTAAGCATGTGCACTTCATCAATAATATAGACTTTATACTTCCCTTTCGTCGGAGTGTATTTTACTGAATCGCGAAGCGTGCGAATGTCATCAATTCCACGGTTCGATGCAGCATCAATTTCAATAATATCCATTGATTGATTTGACTGGATTGATTTACACAATTCACATTCATTACAAGGTTCTGCGTCTCTCGGATTTTCACAATTTAACGCTTTGGCAAGAATTCTTGCTGTAGTTGTTTTCCCAACTCCGCGCGGACCGGTGAAGATAAACGCATGCGCAACGCGTCCGCTTTTTATGCCATTTTTTAGCGTGTTCGTTATATGCTCCTGCCCGACAACTTCATCAAAAAGCTGCGGACGGTATTTTCTTGCGGTTACTACGAATGACATGTGAATTCCTGTTTCTTAATTTCTAATTTTCTAACATGAACAAACCAGAGACTAATAGTTTGCAGTATGTAAAGGAAGCTGAGAGAATTTATTTTCCTCTTGACTTTTTACTTATTAAAGATGTTATTAAACATTACTATTCATCAAGGTCAAATTGAGTCGCTGGTATATCACAGTAAAACAACAACTCTTTAGTTTTTTTTATACAAATATCTTGAGACCAATTTTTATCAATGTAAAGGTTATTTAATAATTTTGTTCCACCCTTATAAAACTCTCTTCCATCTTCGTGAATAGGTCGCGTATTTATTAAATAGCTACTGCCGCTGTCTTTAAGTTTTATTGGACACTTTGAAGTTGTTATTCTACCTTTTTTAATAAGCCAATTTGCTGCTTCAATTAATACGGCCACAGAACTCTTACAAAATATTTTATCGTTTTCAATAACTATTATTCTTTGTGTACTTCGTCGTGTCCTATCTATTATTGGGTTACCAGGAAACTCTACTATAATAGGAATATCGTTCCCTCTCGAACGAGCATTATTACAATATCTATGTGTTAGTCTTGCATTTTCAGGAATTGTTTTGCCCCCAGTCCAATATTGTTCTATGTGATCTAATGCTGAATCGTCAATATTCAATATTTTTTGATTACAAATAGTGCAAGTTGGATTTGATTTATATAAAATCTCTTTTAATTGGGAAGAAAAACATCTGGGTTCTTTTTGTGTAATTGAGAAAATAGAATCTAAAGCATTTCGCCATTTTGTAAATCGCATATGGATGGCTTGCTTGGAACTTGTGGATAATTCTATTGAGTCAATAAATTGTTGATCTGATGTCAATAAATTAATGAAAACTTCCCTCATCGCGTCAAGGTTTTGCATTGCTTGATTCTTATCTATGCGAGCAAATGTGTCCATCATAATATCATAAAGTGATGCGTTAAATTTCTTTTTCTCCCAATTACCATTAGGTTGTGATTCATTGCCACTATAAAATCGTTTAAAAGCGTGCCCACCTAAAAATGATTTAATAATCGAAACAGTATTTTTAAATGCATTTCGTAATTTTAAAGAATCTTGATCGGATATGTTCCGATATTTCTCCATATCATTGTTAAGAAACTTCTTTATGGGTGGTGTGTAATTAATAAAAGTATTATGATAAAAAGCTGCGAAACGTAAAACAAACTCAACATCCAGCATCCTTTTTTGGGGCTCTTTATATCCTAACAATTCACAGAATGTTTCATCTTCAGATAATTTCCAAAGCAGATCATTGTATTTACCTCTATAAATACAGTTTCTTAATTCCTGATCATTTAGTGATACTGCGCCAGTGTTTAATCTTTCGAAAACTTCGAATTTCAAATCTTGTTTAGATTCTTTCTGAAAAGTGATGGTTCTGATTTTATAATAAAGGATTTTATCTTGTAATTCGTCAGGTAAGTCTTTAAAGTAACTGCCATTTAATTCAGTAAATACATTAAGCTTGTTTAATTTAAAATCCTTTCCAAGAAGCTTGCCGTCGATAAATGAAAAAAATGAAGTCAATCTCTGTTGTCCATCAATAACATATTCTATACCGTCTTTTTCTTGTGATAAATAAATTACCGGTAAAGGAATATCGAGAAGAATGGATTCAATTAATCGACTAGCTTTGATTGGATCCCAAACAAATCCTCTTTGAAAATCAGGCTGTATGTTTAATTTACCCCTTTTCCATTTTTGATGAAGCGAAGTGATCTCTGGGTCACCTTGTTCGGTATAAACTTTTCTTTTTGACTCTGGTAAATCCAAAGGTTCCGAATCATCAATTAGTTCGGGTAGTAACTCATTATTATTATCTTCCATAAATCAACTCATAATTAATTTTTAACATATTATAACTTGGATTCTGATTAACGCAAACAACTTATTATTCAAAAAAAATACTCTGTAGTATAAAGCGTGTTGCTTTCAGAAAATGTCAGTTTAACTGCCAACGTTTTATAAAATTTATTAATTCTTTTGAATGTTCTTCACAAAGCGAATTACCAAATGTTGCAGTATATTGCATCCAACAAGAACTTACACATGTAGTTGTATGTGTAATATAATCATACCCATCTAACACCCCAAGTTGATGCAAAAACTCGTGAAATATAGATTCCTTAAACCCTGTAGTATCAATCGCAATAGAATGAGGATAAACCCCCACAGCAATACCCCAAGGTCCTTGCTTATTTTTTAATTTCAAGTTTTTAAGAGAAATAAACTGAAAAACTTCTTTTATTTCAAGTGAAGTTGCAATTTCTTCTGTAGTATGAAAAAACTCCCAAAATGTTTCATTGCTTTTACTTAATTGTTTGATAATATATAACCTTTCGGCTGGAGGATTTTTCATAATTTCTAATAACTCATTTACCTCTTGTATATCTGCACATCTAAAGTGCTTTTCTGAAAAAGACAGAAACTTTTGTAACAAATTGCAAATTGTTGGATTAAGCTCAACTGTTGATACAGCTTTAATTTTTATATTAACTTTAAATTCTTTGGAGCAAAAGGCAATAAAATTATTTAATACATCGATCACATTTTTTAACTGTTCGTCATCGTGCGGATAACGTAATACACTTAAATGTTTTTCCATATTTATCTGACCTTGATGATATAAACAAACTTTTCTACTTTTTTCAATTATATGTTTAACAGAGCACTTATTTTATTTAATGTTTCGGTTAATAACGATTTTGGCAACTTGCCGATAAAGTCAACGTCTCTTGCTCTCCAATCAAGATTTTTGATTTGATCGGATAATATTACACCGCCAATTTCTAAATTACCAGGCAGTTTTACTTCAAAAGGATATCCCTTTACTTGACTTGAAATAGGGCAGAAGATTGCCAAATCAGTTTTTACGTTATAAGATTGTGGCGAGATGACTAAGGCAGGTCTTCTCCCCGATTGTTCGTGCCCTGATTGTGGGTTAAAGGACAACCAAACGATATCTCCGCAATCCGGAATATACTGTTTTGATTTTACCACTGTTCCGCTCCAACTTTTTCTCCGCAGTCAACCGCATTATGAAGATTCGATTTTTTTATTCCGTCTATCAATTCTTCCAGGTTATATTTATTATCTTCGACTGGTTCAACAATAATTTTATCATTTTCCAAAGTCAGATCCACATACTCATCTTGCCTAATTTTTGATTGGAAAGCAAAAGCTTTTGGAATTCTTAAAGCTAAGCTATTTCCCCATTTTTGAATTTTGATACGCATAGTTAAACCTTTCCTTTGTTTCTACAATAAAGATACAAAAGACATCTAATTTTTACAATATGATTTTCTTTACTTCCACTTTCTTATTTGATAAAGATTTTTTCCGCCAAAAACTTGCTTAGTTCTTCTAAATATTTTTTATCCGTTTCGTTAAACGCATTAAATTGGTAACTATCCAAATCCAACACACCGATAAGTTCATTTCCTTTTAGGATCGGAACAACAATTTCAGAGTTAGTTCCGTCATCGCAGGCGATATGTCCGGGAAAATCATTAACATTTTGCACGATTACTGTTTCCTTTTTTAATGCTGCTGTTCCGCAAACCCCTTTACCGATTTCAATTTTTGTGCAGGCGACTTTCCCTTGAAAAGGTCCGAGATAAAGTTTTTCTCCGTCAAAAAGATAAAACCCGACCCAGCTAATTTTATCAAACGTCTGCTTTAGTGCCGCCGTAAAATTAGAAAGATTTGAAAGCAGCAGTTCATCTTTGGTCAGAAGAAATTTTATCTGCGGAAAGAGTGCGGCATATTTTTCTTCATCACTTAAAGCAAATGGTATTTTAAATTCTTGTGCCATTTATTTCTTTTTCTTTGCAATTGCTTTCTTCTTTACAACCGGAAGTTTTCTCTTGACAATTGTTTTCTTAAAAACAAAAGGAAGAGCATCTTCAATTCTTCCAATGGGAATAATGGTCAAACCGTCTTTAACTTTTGGTAATATTTCTTTTAGATCAATCTCATTATCCTTCGGAATAAGAATCGTAGGAATATTGCTTCGTTTTGCGGCGATAAGTTTTTCATTCAATCCTCCTATGGGCAAAACTTTTCCGCGCAAAGTTATTTCGCCGGTCATAGCAACATCGGATGAAGTTGGTTTACCGGAAATTGCCGAAAGCATCGCCATCACCATAGTTATTCCGGCAGAAGGACCATCTTTTGGAATTGCACCTTCAGGCAAATGAATATGAATTTCTTTTCCTTTAAAAAACTGTTCAGGAATACCCAGCTTTTTTGTGTTCGAACGAATATAACTTAGTCCGGCTTGTGCAGATTCTTTCATTACGTTGCCGAGTTGTCCGGTAAGCGAAAGTTTTTCTTGCCCGGGCATAATGGTTACATCAACTTCCAAAATTTCACCACCAACGCTCGTCCATGCCAAACCGGTTGTACTGCCAACACGATTTTCTTTCTGCACGGTTTGACGTTTAAATCTTGGGATTCCGAGAAATTCTTCAACTTTCTTCTCATCAATCAAAAGTGGTTTACTTTTTTTCTCTTTAGCACCATTACCTGAATTTCTTAAAACGATTTCCTTCGCGGATTTACGGCAGAGCGAAGCTAATTCTCTTTCGAGATTTCGCACGCCTGACTCTCTCGTATATCCCGAGATAACTTTTTTAATTGCTTGTTCGCTGATCTGTACATTTTTATCCTGAAGACCATGTGCTATAATTTGTTTCGGAAGAAGATGGCGTTTTGCAATTTCAAGTTTATCATATTCCAAATAACTTGGTAATTCAATTATTTCCATTCTATCCTGAAGCGGTAATGGAATTGAATATCGAATATTTGCCGTAGTGATAAACATTACCTGGGAAAGATCATAATCAACTTCGAGATAGTGATCTTGGAATGTGTGGTTCTGTTCAGGGTCGAGAACTTCCAACATTGCGGAGGAAGGATCACCTCGAAAATCTGTGCTGAGTTTATCAATCTCGTCAAGAAGTATTAAAGGATTTATTGTTCCCGCCCGTTTCATTGCGTGGATAATTTTACCCGGCATCGAGCCAATATAAGTCTTTCTGTGCCCTCGTATCTCGGCTTCATCGCGAACGCCGCCAAGACTAATACGAATAAATTCTCTTCCGATTGCACGGGCAATTGATTTTCCAAGAGAAGTCTTTCCGACACCTGGAGGTCCAACAAGACAAAGGATTTGTCCCCGCATTTGCTTTACCAAATTAAGGACGGCAATATGTTCAATAATTCTTTCCTTGGGTTTTTCTAATCCAAAATGATCTTCGTTCAAAATATTTTCAACATGCTTAATATCTAAATGATCTTCCGATTTTTTATACCATGGAACATCAATCAGCCAATCCAGGTAATTTCTGATTACGGTGAATTCGGGAGACATGGGAGGGATTTTTTGCAGTTTATTTAGTTCTTCTATCGCTGCATCATTGGCGAGTTTAGACATTTTGGCTTTTTTAATTTTGTCACGGAGTTTGTTGATCTCGGAATTGAATTCCCCATCTTCTCCTAACTCATCCTGCAGAATTTTAATTTGCTCTTGAATGATAAATTTTCTTTGTGTCTTCCCAATATTCTCCTGAACTTTTCCGTCAATCTCTTTTTCTATTTTTAGAATATCTATCTCGGAGTTCAGTAGTTTTATTACCTCGTAGAATTGATCCTTGATTTCAGTTTGCACAAGAATTTTCTGTTTGACTTCAAGCGACTGATTAATATTTGCAGCGGCATAAAAAAGTTTCCTATCCGGCTCTTCAATTGCTTCAAATGCATTAATAGCTTCTGACGGGATATTCCGGTTTATCTTCACATATTCTTTAAACAGCCCTGTCATCTGGCGGACAAGCGCTTTCATCTCATGGTCGTTTTCAATTTTCGGAATGATCACCTCGATCCTTGCCTCAAAAAAATCTTTATTCCCGGTGAACTCAATTATTCGTCCCTGCAGCAAACCATCAACTAAAATTTTCATTAATCCGTTCGGCAGCTTCAAGATTTGAACGATACGCGCAATTGTTCCTTCCTGATAAATATCTTCCTTTTGCGGGTCTTCTAAATTTGATTTTTTCTGACTTGAAAGAAAAATGAATTTATCCCGATCAACGGCTGCATTTGCAGCCCGGATTGACTGTTCTCTTCCCACCAGCACCGGGAAGATCATATAGGGAAAAATTACAATATCCCTTAACGGCAGAACCGGAAGAATTTCCGGCAGATTATCTATTAACAGGTTTTCGTCTTTAGGTAAATTTTCAATTTCAACATTCACGTTCAAAAGTTCTCCTTTTTCTCATATTTCGGAACGAAATATACCAAAATTTTGTGGAGAAGTAAGAATGATATTTCCCATTTTCGTTGAGAGAAAACAATGGTACACAGATTTATTAAGATCAATTATGATTTTTTATGAATTCAAAATTTCTATCTTAATTGATCTTAACAATATCATAAGGGCATCTCTAAAAACCTTCAAGGTTTATCTTTACCATATTTTGTTATGTTAAAATTTTATCGAACTTAGCTAAAATAAAAACCTTGAAGGTTTCTTAGCAAGATTTTAGAGGTGCCCATAACTAATCCGCGTCCCATTGTTTTTTGCTTTGAATTATTCCTCTTATTTTATCGTAAATTGTGTTAGCATTTTTTACAATATTCGGA
>MNVA01000010.1 GCA_001871325.1 Ignavibacteria bacterium CG1_02_37_35 | reverse complement strand
CAATTATCGTTAACATGTTAGCGCTAACAAGAATCTAAGAGCCTACGTTTTTCCCATGACGCTGCTTGGGAAAAAAGCTAAAGGAAAAAATGAATAATGAATATCGAACAAGGAATTTCGAATGATGAAGTTAAAATACGGATTGCATTCACTTCGAAATTCATTATTACTTGTTCATTATTCGTTATTCAATTATCGTTAACATGTTAGCGCTAACAAGAATCTAAGGTACTAAGAATATCAATTTCTGGTTTGATGCACAGTTAATGGTTTGAATGTTTGCTTGATCAAGCATTTTAATAATGTCATGCCTTCGGCATTTAGTTCCGCTCTTCTCAGGTGTTATTATAATAATTTCATCCGATCGGGATTGAGAAAAATAACTCCCGAGTGGATAACATAATTAGAGAGAAATGAATATAGAAGCAAAGAAAATCCTTTTTGGGATGACAAATAAAACCTTAAATCTGCGCTACGATTTTGTATTTATTTGGCAATAGGGTAAAGAACTTTGCGTAATGTAAGTGAATAAGAATTTTTTGCCTTACATAATATTTTGAATTAGCGTTACTTTAAAAACTGTGTGAACATCGTAAAGCTAAAGCAAGATTCATCCCGCTTATTGCGAAGAGCTAAATCAATTATAAATTCTTCGTAGGTAACTTTGTAAATCAATTTGAACCAAAAGAGGTTATGGTAAAACGTTTTCGAGACCCAATCAGTGGATTTACTCATTTCATTGGAATCCTTTTTTCAATTGTTGGACTGATCGCACTTCTCACCCGTGCAAGTGGTTCGGAGACAATTTATCATATCATCTCCTTCTCGATTTTCGGCGGTGCGATGATCTTGCTTTATACCGTCAGCACCTTATATCATTGGCTTCCGCTATCAGAAAAAAATCTGGTTCTCTTCCGAAAAATTGATCACATCATGATATTTGTTTTTATTGCTGCTTCTAATACCCCGATATCTCTTATTTCAATTAGGGGAGTATGGGGTTGGTCAATATTTACTGGCGTTTGGGCATTTACTCTCGGCGGATTTTTCCTCAAAATATTTTGGCTTGACGCACCGCGTTATCTTTATACGTCTATTTATTTGTTGATGGGATGGATGATCGTTATTGCTCTTTATCCTTTGACTAAAGTCATGCAGACTCAAGGGATTGTCTTGTTAGGCTTGGGAGGAATATTTTATTCAATTGGCGCAGTAATCTATGCAATGAAAAAGCCGGATCCGTTTCCGAACACATTCGGTTTTCATGAAATATTTCATCTCTTCATAATGGCAGGGAGTTTTTGTCATTATTTAATGGTCTACTCTTATGTGTAAACCTAACCATGGTAAACCTGGAATCAAAAAAAAATAAATGCCAAATAATTTGGGATGAATGATTGAGTGTTTGCATGGCTGAATGAAAAACGGTCATCCATTCATTTTCCTTCAGTCATTCTATCGCTTTAAAGGAATTATGCATGCTGAAGTTGAAGTTTGGATGGTATTCACTTTGACTTTTACTCTCCCATGTTTATCCCCCTCGGATAGATAATTAAAACATTTCACCGATCATAAAAAAAATTATCCAACGGATTGAATTATCCGATATTCAATCATCGTTAACGGGTTAGTGAAAACGGTTCTCTACGAGTCTATCTGCTCAACATAGCAGAGAAAGCAAGCAACCCTACGCTACCCTAAATTATGCGGCTGGTTATTTCAATTTAGCTGATTTGATTAAATTCAGAACCTATTTGAGAACTATCATCTTCCTCGTTTGAATGAATTCTCCAGCTTGCAGCCTATAATAATATGTTCCGCTTGCTAATTTAGCTGATGAAAACTCAACTGTATATGTCCCGGGTGATTTTGTTTCATGAACCAAAACAGCAATTTCATTACCAAGGAGATCATAGATTTTTAATTGTACATGTTGAGTAAAAGCGACCGAATATTTTATTGATGTAACCGGGTTAAACGGATTTGGATAATTCTGGTCTAATCCAAATTCTTTTGGTAGCAAACCTTCATCACGTACATCTGTTATAGAAGCATTAATGTTGAACTTGTATGTTTTATCCTTCTCAACTTGCAGTGCGAGGGAGAATTGTTTCAACATATCAACCGGCTGAAAATCGGGAATATCAGTCGTTGACAAACTAATTACTGCAAATTGTTTTTGCACTTCAGCCGGAATTTGTGTTAAAATATTTTTCCAGTCTAATGTCATCATTCCATTTTGTAATGCAGCAACATTAAATGACCATTGAGCATCTTTATTAGAAGATGATTTTTTAATATCGCTTGCGAATTTGCTAAAGTAAGAACTCCAGTCTGTATTCTCAAAGTATGTCTCAACGGAAGCAACAGGAGATATTGGAGGTTTAACATAATCATATTTTGCATCAAACTTATCGGTCGCGAGATCACTTTGTCCAAATGATAAGAGATTATCATTCATACCGTTTAATGATGCAGAAATTGAAACAGCCCAGAAGTTTGTACCATTATCTTTTGTGGCTTCTTTTTTAGGCAGCGAACCCGATTGATTATTTTTCAAATATAACGACTTCACTCCATCGGTTAAGGCAGCTAACCAGTAACCATTCCAAAGAGAGAGAGTATCGGCGGATTCATATGTTCTTGATGTTACGTTAAAATTATAAAATGAATTTTGTATCCAACCTAACGTTACAGCAGAATCTGCTGAAACAGTAACCCCATTTTTAGAATATTGTACAGCTGACTTTGGATATTTCTTTAAAAATGGTGAGCCGACTAAATTCCAACCCGCAGAAACAGAAAGTGTATCATCAACAATTTTAGGTTTTCCGGTGACATCAACGGTAGTATTCGTTTCAATTCCGAGCCAGTAACCTTTATTTCTTTCAACCGTTATTGCTGTTTGATAAACTGCATTCTTATATTCATAGAAGAAAAAGTTTGCAACATCATCTCCAATAACCGCGCTTGTATTTTGATCTGTTGGTTGAACGGGAATGGATATAAGGTTCCATCCCGCAGAAAAGTCTTTTTGAAGAACAGATTCAATTCCGCTTCCGGTTAGATATATTTTAAACGGATTGTTTGTCGCGTCAGTATTAGTGATTAAGAGTGAATCATTGTAGGATTTGACTTCGTCAGGTGTAAAAGTTGTCGAGACCGATGCGGAATCTTTTACATTGATTGAGAAGGGAACAGAAGTATTTACAGTAAAATTTCCGCTTGATGAAGTTATTGCTGACACCGTGAGCGTTGTGTCTCCGGTATTAAATATTTTAAATGTCAGTGAAGAATCGTACGCAACTTTTATTGAACCAAAATTCAAAGTAGAAGAACTAACTGAAATTATTGGCAGAAGTGTTACACCGGTTCCGCTCAATGCAACTTCAAGCGTATCAGTATCCGGGTCGTTGCAGAGGACCAAAAGTTTCCCTTCAAATAATCCTGCGGCTTTTGGACTGAATTTTACCGGAATTGTTACAGAATTATTTTTTGTGATCGTGTAGGCTGTCCCTCCGGTAAAAGTATAAAATGAATGAGTAGAAATAATGTTTGAAACAACAAGTGCAGAATCTCCGATGTTTGTAAGTACAACATTTTGTATAGAATCTTTATTTGTTTTTAGCGTTCCGTAACTCAAAGAGGTTACATTAGCGCTGATGTTAGGTGATGAAAGTGAATTCCCAATTATTAACCGGAAATAATATGTTGCCGAAGATGAACCGGAACTGAACTGATAGTTTGAAGTCCGAAGATTGTGCGTTGAATCCTTTGCAATATCGTAAAAAGAAATAGCATAATTGGAAGGGACAAAATCGAATGACGAAGCAGATACGGTCAATGTCTGGCTGACAAGATCAGACGCAATGGATACATCCCATGAAGAGGTAGTGCTGTCGAGTGATTTGTAAAGTTTAAAATTACGGGCATATTTTGGACCGAGTGAAGACCAAGCATCGTGCGGGAAATAGATTGAGAGATAATTACTTGGAGCAGATGGCGGTTTTGGAAGATCAACACCGGAGTCATAATTATCGGTTCCATTTAAAGCCATTCCTGCAATTGCTGAAGAATCTGATAAAGTTGAAGCCGAAACTTCTAACCTAATCTGCCATTGATAATTATCTAAATTGAATGCTGCATTAGGATTAACCTGATCATTCAAATAATAATTTAAAAAATGGTTATTAAAAGATATCGAACCTTGCGTAGTAGTGTTGGTAAAAAGAGTTGAAGGAATTCCGCCGTTCAGATTTCCATCCAACCAATCTTCTTCAACATAGCTGAGAAGATTGATCTGCTGTGGTGAGCCGAGATCACTTAATTTTATCTTTAATTCCCAATAACCGGAATTGTAGTTTTTATAATTTTGAGTAGAAAAAGATGCATCTGTCCAAATTGCCCCATTAAAAACCTTCCTGTATTCTGTTACGTTACTTGCATCAAATGTTTTGAAAGCGTAATGGTAATTTGCCGAGAAGGGGAGAGTCGGGTTCCAAGCCCAAGCATCAGATGCGGTTGTTCCGGTTCCACTTGTTGCAGTTTTTTGCGGGTCGGTATCCACGTAAATATGAAAAACTCTGTTGTCGTCTGTAACCAAACCGTTTGGAGAGTTGCCGGAGTATGCGATGTAGAGATAATCTTTATCCCAGGTTACAAATCCGTAAAGTTGTGAACCATTTGTTGTTGCCAGTTTTTCGTTTGAATCATTAAAGCTATTGACACCGTCAATTGATTCTGTTCTAAAACTTTGCGCATTTAAACCAAAAGTAATGAAAACGATAATAAGATAAAGTATTTTCTTGTACATGAATTCTCTCTTCATATTTTGTTGACCAAATTTACTCTGTTCTTAGGATAAATAAAAACGAAAAGAAGAGATTGTGTGTTATGGAGAATGGTCGCGACCACACTGTAAATCACGGTACTTTTTATTTGTTCGAATATTCCTTTTGCTCTAAGCTTGCATATTTTGATCTTGCAGGGCAGTGGCAAAGAAGAGCAGTTCAGAGATTTCTCCCCATAAAAAAAAGAATAAAACAGACCGCATGACCTATTTATTAGTAAAAACTTTCCCTTTTAATTATATTTGCAAGAAAAGTAAGATATATTAGTCACCCGAAATTACGGGAGGAAGTCTTCGAGCCCACAAAACGTACGAACGGAAAATTAAATGCAAAAGTGCTGGTACTAAATCAGAGTTATGAACCTTTAACTATTTGCAACATCAAAAAGGCATTAATACTACTTTTGCTAGGAAAAGCAGAAATTGTTTCCAAGGATAAGAAAAAATCAGTGAGAACCATTCACCGGTCTTTTCCATGGCCAAGCGTAATTCGCCTTGCAAGTTATATTTCTGTGCCTTACAAAAAAGTTGTGCTTACGAGGAAAAACATTTTAAGAAGAGATGAGTTTAAGTGCGCTTATTGCGGAAGAAGCGATATTCCATTAACGATTGATCATATTGTCCCAAAAGCAAAAGGGGGCATTGACAGCTGGGAGAACCTGGTTGCAGCATGCACCGTTTGTAATAATAAAAAAGGTGACCGCTCTCCGAACGATGCGCACATGCATTTGTTGATCAAGCCGTTCACGCCAAATCATATTCTTTTTATTAAGAATTCTGTGAGAAAGCTTGATGAGTCTTGGAAACAATACATGTATCTCAGTTGAAAGTAAAAAGTAGAAAGTTGAAAGTGGAAAGTTGAAAATTGAAAGTTAAAAGTGGAAATGAATAAAAAAAGAATTTTAAGTGGAATGCGACCCACCGGTAAATTACATATCGGACACTATGTCGGCGCGTTAGAAAATTGGATCTCTCTTCAACACGAATATGATAATTTTCATCTTATTGCTGATTATCATGTCTTGACTACAAATTTAAATTCAGATTCAATTTACCAGGACTCAATTGAGATGCTGATAGATTGGCTTGCAGCCGGACTTGATCCGAAGATAAGCCCGATGTTCCGCCAATCACAAATAAAAGAACATGCCGAACTTCATTTAATTTTTTCTATGCTTGCAACGGTGAACAGGCTCGAACGAAATCCAACAGTGAAAGATCAGATTAGAGATTTACATATTGAAAATGTTTCATACGGACATTTAGGATATCCCGTTTTACAAGCGGCAGATATTCTTTTATACAAAGGAGATTTGGTTCCCGTTGGGGAAGATCAAGTCCCGCATATTGAAATAACCAGAGAAATAGCAAGAAAATTTAATAACCAGTACGGAGAAGTATTTCCTGAGCCCGAACCAAAATTAACTGCATTTGCCCGACTTCCCGGATTAGACGGCGATGCAAAAATGAGTAAATCATTAGGTAATACGATTCTCCTTTCGGATGACGCTGAAACCATTAAAACTAAATTAAGAAAAGCCGTAACCGATCCTTTGAAGGTACGTAAAAATGATCCCGGCAGACCTGAAGTTTGCTTAGTGTTTTCATATCATAAAAAATTTAGCCCGTCTGAAATTCTTGAAATTGAAACCGGCTGTAGAAGCGGTGCTTTAGGATGCGTTGATTGTAAATTAAAGTGCACCTCAAATATTTCTTCTTTTATTGCTCCCATTTTGGAGAAGAGAAAATATTACGAAGAACACCTCGACGAAGTAAAAGATATTTTAACCGATGGCGAAAACCGTGCACAAAAAGTTGCAAAGATAACTATTCAAGAAGTTCGTGATAAAATGAGGTTAGGATAAACTTGTTTAGGATTAAATTAAGTCATTTTGAAGGTCCGCTCGATTTGCTTCTCTTTTTTATTAAGAGAGATGAGTTGAATATTTATGACATTCCCATTTCTTATATCACAAAAGAATTTCTTGCATATGTTAATCTCATAAAAATGCTTGACCTGGAAGTTGCCGGTGATTTCATTTTGATGGCTTCAACCTTGATGCACATTAAGGTTCGCTTGCTGCTTCCCAAAGAGATTGATGAAAAGGGAGAAGAGATTGATCCGCGCGATGATCTTGTGAAAGCATTATTGGAGTATAGGCGGTATAAAGAAATGTCGGAAGAGTTGGGATTCTTCGAAACTGCTCAACGGAAAATCAGTTATCGCGGTTATTATGCTCTTGATCCGAAAGAGGCGCCGCCGGAACTTGATGTGCTCTTAAAAAACATCACTGTTTTTGATCTCGCTAAAGCTTTTCGCAAAGCAATAGATAATGTTAAAAAGGAATTTGTTCACGAAATTAAAAATATTTCGATTTCGATTGATGAGCAAATTGCATTTGTTCTCTCGTTGCTAAATACTACTAATGAAATAACTTTTTTAGAACTGATCCGCGATATGCACGAACGTATTAGAATTGTTATTACCTTCGTTGCTTTGTTAGAACTGACTAAAATGGGACAGATCGGTATTAGAGAAACTTTTACTTCGAATGATTTTATAGTTTACGGAATTGCAAACAATGGATAATATTTACAACTCGGTTATTGAAGCCCTCATCTTTTCTTCTGATGAACCATTAAAAATTGATGAAATCATTAAAGCAATTAAAGGAATTGACGGAGAAGAAAGCCCCATAACCGGCGAGGATATTGAAGAAACTGTTACAAATATTAATCAACAGTTAGAAGAACAACAAAGACCATTCAGAATTATGAAAATCGCAGGAGGTTTTTCTTTTTCAACTAAACACGAATATGCAAAATATATCGGTTATTTATCTACTGAAAAAAGCAAGAGAAGATTAAGTCAATCAGCTCTTGAGACTCTTGCCATTATTGCATACAAACAGCCAATAACAAAACCGGAAATTGAAATGATCCGCGGCGTTAACGCTGATTATATTATGAATACTTTGCTTGAGAAAAGTCTTATAGCTATTAACGGAAGAGCCGAAACGGTTGGGCGACCGTTATTATATGGTACAACAGATGAGTTTTTAAAATACTTTGGACTAAACCGGTTAACGGACCTTCCGAAACCGAGAGAAATTGATGAAATTATGCAAGACGAAGATTTCCTCGATCAAAAAAGGAAAATTATGATGAACGCGCTTGAAGAAGACGCCGAAGCAATATTAGAACAAGAATTAGAGGAAGAACATGACACACAAAATTAGACTGAATAAATATCTTAGTGATTGCGGAATTGCATCGCGAAGAAAAACAGAGGAATTTATCCTTCAGGGGAGAGTATCCGTAAACGGGAAAACTATTACTACACTTTCCTCCGTTATTGATCCCTCGAAAGATAAAGTTGCAATGGATGGAGAATTGATCAGGGCAAAGAAACTTCTCTATTTTCTTCTTCACAAACCGAAAGGTTATATTACTTCTACCAATGATGAAAAAGGAAGAAAAACAGTTGTTGAACTGATTGATACAAAAGAAAACATTTTTCCTATCGGGAGGTTAGATTACAATACAACCGGTGTACTTTTACTTACAAACGATGGCGATTTTTCCAATTTTCTAGCGCATCCTTCAAGCAAAATCCCGCGTGAGTACGAAGCAAAAATTAACAAACCGTTGAAACTTGAAGATGAACCGAAATTTTTAAAAGGTTTTTATATTGATGGTAAAAAAGGGAAGTTTGTCTCAATAGAAATTCATAAAAAAGATCCAACAACAGTAAAAGTAGTAACCGTTGAAGGAAGAAATCACTTCGTAAAAAAAATGTTTGCGGCTGCGGGTTATTTCGTAAATGCACTCGATAGAACAAACTACGGACCGTTTTCGCATAAAAAAATACCGGTTGGAGCTTATCGTTTTATAACAGAAAATGAGATTGCAGAGGTCTATAATGAATACGCAAAAAAATAGTAAATATCTTTCCTTCGTTTTGATCTTCTCTACTTTCAGCTTTGCGCAGGAAGTAAAACTTGATACCGTACCAAAGTATTCAATAACCACTGTATCTGAATTTTCGTCACAAATTGATGATATTTTTAATGATCCGAATTTTAATAATGCCAATTGGGGTGCTTCGATTCAGTCACTTGTAACAGGCGAATATTTTTATAAAAAGAATGAAAACAAACTTTTTATGCCTGCTTCAAATCAAAAATTAGTTACTAGTGCGGTGGGATTACTTCTGCTTGGTCCAATGTACCGGTTCAAAACAGAAGTTTATTCTGATGGAGTGATTGACGGTTCCATTTTGAAAGGTGATTTGATAATCAAAGGTTTTGGTGACCCGACAATTTCCGGGCGATTTAATAATAATGATATGACGAAGATTTTACGTGATTGGGCTGATTCATTACTAGCCTTAGGCATTGACGAAATAAGAGGAAATATTTTAGGAGATGACAACGCTTTTGATGACACCGGCTTAGGTTTAGGCTGGTCCTGGGATTACGAGTCTGATTGGTACGCAGCTCCTTCAGGCGCACTTTCTTTCAATGATAATTGCATTGATATAAGTGTTAAACCCGGGCGAAAAGGAGAACAAGGAATTCTTAGCATCTCGCCTGAATCGAAGTATACGATTATTCAGAATAAGTTACGTACAGTTGGAAGAGATTCAGTTACCGACGTTAGTGTTTATCGCGAGCGAGGAACAAATATTATTTCTGTGATCGGTTCAATAAAAGAAGGTGATGATTCTCTTAAAATCTATGCTACCATTAATAATCCAACACAATACTTCGTGGTTACGCTAAAAGAAATTTTGCAGCAAAAAGGTATCTATGTCTCAGGATTCGCATCGGATGTTGATGATCTTACGCGTACTCTTGATTATGCTCGAACAAAATTGTTGTTTACTCATTACTCAGTTTTTTTTAAGGATATAATTAAGGTGCTGAATAAGAACAGCCAAAATTTTTATGCCGAACAATTGCTCAAAACAATCGGTTTTGAAAAGAAAGGGTTCGGAAGCGCTGCACAGGGAATTGATGTTGTGAGATCGACATTAAATAAGATTGGTATCAATACAGATAATATGGAAATTGTTGATGGTTCTGGATTATCAAGATTAAATCTAATTTCACCAAACCAAATTACTGTTCTCTTAAATTACATGTATAAAAGTGATGTCTTTACATACTTCTATAATTCCCTTCCCGTTGGAGGTGTTGATGGGACTCTTGCAAATAGAGTCAGGAAAACGAGGGCGCAAAACAATGTTAGAGCTAAAACCGGTTACATAAATGGTGTTCGAAGTATTTCAGGGTATATTTTTACAGGAGATAAAGAACCGGTTACATTTTCGATCATCGCGAACAATTTTACGGTTCCAGTAGTGCTTGCGGAAAATTTACAAGATTTAGTTTGTATCCGCCTCGCTAATTTTAAAAGGAAATAACGGAGAAAAAATGGAGCAGCCAATTATTGAAGATATAAGTGAGCTCATTAAAAGAAGATTTGAAGAATTAACTGAATTGAAGGCAAAGGGTGTAAATGCTTTTGCTTATAATTTCGAAAGAACTGATTACTCTGCTGAAATAAAAAGTACTTATGAAGAAGGTACAGAAAAGAATGTCTCTATCGCAGGGAGAATAATGGCAATACGTAGAATGGGGAAGGCTTCATTCGCTGCCATTCAAGATGTTAAAGGAAGAATACAAATCTATCTCAAGCGGGATGAAATAGCTGAAGCTTATGACCATTTTAAACTCTACGATATCGGCGACATTATCGGTGTCAAAGGTTTTGTTTTCAAAACTAGAACCGGAGAAATCTCGGTTCATTGTAAGGAGCTTGTTCTTCTCACAAAATCACTTCGACCGATTCCTATTGCTAAAGAAGTTACGGATGAAAACGGCAATAAAACAGTGCATGATCAATTTGCAGATAAAGAATTGCGTTACCGTCAGCGGTATGTTGACCTCATCGTTAACCCTGAAGTGAAAGACGTTTTTATTCAGAGGAGTAAAATTATTTCTTTTCTCCGCGCTTTCCTCGACAAGCAAAATATCCTTGAAGTTGAAACGCCGGTGCTGCAGGGTCTATACGGCGGGGCTTCTGCACGACCATTTGTAACCCATCATAATGCATTAGACATTCCACTCTATCTTCGCATTGCAGATGAACTTTACCTCAAGCGTTTGATAGTTGGGGGTTTTGACGGCGTGTACGAAATTTCTAAAGATTTCCGGAACGAAGGGATGGACAAAACGCATAATCCCGAATTCACTATGATGGAAGTTTATGTAGCGTACAAAGATTATGAATGGATGATGAAGTTTGTCGAAGAAATGATTTCAGGGTTATGCATGCAGGTGTACGGAAAAACAGATTTTCAATTTGAAGATAAAATAATTGACTTTAAGCCGCCATGGAACCGGGTTTCAATGGTTAATTCAATTAAAGAAAAAACCGGAGTTGATGTACTTTTAGTTGATGATGCAGTCTTGAAATCAACCGCAATAAAATATGGCGTTGCATTAACCGGGAAAGAAAGCCGTGGTAAAATTATTGACGGGATATTTGAAATCTGTATTCAAGATACTTTAATTCAACCAACATTTTTAGTTGATTATCCTGTTGAAACTTCTCCTCTTGCAAAAAAGCATCGTTCCATTCCGGGGCTTGTTGAACGCTTCGAAGGTTTTGTTGCCGGAAAAGAGATATGCAATGCTTTCAGTGAACTGAACGATCCTATTGACCAAAAAGAAAGATTTGAAGATCAGGTAAAAGCACGTGATGCAGGCGATGATGAAGCGCAAACGTATGATGAGGATTTTATCCGCGCACTCGAATACGGTATGCCGCCAACAGCCGGTTTAGGGGTTGGGATTGATCGCTTAGTAATGCTGCTTACAAACCAAGTTTCTATTCGGGATGTATTATTCTTCCCGCAGATGAAACCTGAGAAATAAGAAATAAATGCTAATTCGTTTAAGAATGTTTTTCCTGATGGTATTAATTCCCTTGAGTATTAGTATCGCACAGCTAAGTGATTCACTGGCGTCTTCACTTAAAATAGAAACGCGTTCCTTTCAGCTTGAAAAACGAACTATCACACTTAATTCCATTACAAATATTCCGCAAAAAATAGATCCGCTGGCAACTGAGATCAACTACACTTTGCTTGGTGGAATTGGAGTCGGCGTATTCGGTTCTGCATACGGAATTATGGTCTATCAACAAAATGCCTGGTGGAAGGAACAACGAGTAAAATTCCGAATTCTAAATGATTGGGAGTATGCTCTTTGGATTGATAAAATCGGACATTTCTACGGAACAGCACTTATTGCTCACGGTTTTTCTGCTGCGTTGGAAGGCGCAAATGTGCAGGCGGAAGCGAATACCTGGTATTCATCAGCGCTTGCTTTATCATTCCAACTGTTTGTCGAAGTGCAAGACGGATTTGGACCGCAATGGGGTTTTAGCCCGGGTGATGCAACCTGCGATTTATTGGGAGCTTCTTATCCCGTATTGCAGTATTATTACCCATACTTAAATAACTTTAAATTTAAGTTTAGTTATTATCCGGCGGATCTTAACAAAGTAAATGAAGTAAGCGGGCAAACCCATATCATTATTGATGATTACGCAGGACAAAAGTTTTGGTTTTCCATGCAGTTGAAAAATATGCTGCCGCAAAAAGTTGCCGAATATTGGCCCGCATGTCTTTGCATTGCGGTGGGAATGGGAGTAAAAAATCTTGACGGCAGCGGCGGCGGACAACGTGATTTCTACCTGGCATTAGACTTTGATGCTGAAACGATTCCGCTCTACGGAAAATATTGGCAGTTTGTTAAAAACACTTTGAACTATTTTCATTTCCCGATGCCTGGTATCCGCTTAACCCATAATGTTGTTTTCTTTGGTCTTACTTATTAGGTGAATTTTGAAGTATAGTATAATTATCCCGACGCTCAACGAAGAGAAGCTTTTACCTCAACTTTTAGAACAGCTTACTTTGGAAATTTCCTTGAAAAAGTCGGAGTTTGAAATTATTATTTCAGATGGCGGCAGTAAAGATGCTACTCAAGAAATTGCCGGGCGTTTTAAATGTAACTTTATCAAACATGATTCACCGCTAAAAGAAAACATTTCTGCCGGCAGAAATAAGGGAGGGGAAAAGGCGCAAGGGGAGTGGCTTATTTTTCTTAATGCCGATGTACGGCTTGCAAATGTCCATAAATTTTTTCAATTTCTGGAAGCAAATGTATATTCATCTTCTTTATTAGCTGTTGGCGGACATGTAAAAGTTTTCCCGGAAGAAGAAATATTTTCTGACAGGCTTTATCATGGCTTTTATTATTATTATTTCCATTTGTTGAATTTTTTAGGTATGGGAACCGGCAGAGGAGAATGCCAGATTGTGCGAAAAGATATTTTTACACAGCTCGGCGGTTATGATGAAACTTTAGCTGCCGGAGAAGATTTTGATCTCTTTAAAAGAATAAAAAAACTTGGTAAAATTCTTCTTACCCATGAATTATTGGTTTATGAATCACCCAGAAGGTTTAGACGTTACGGTTATTTTACTGTCTCAATGATGTGGCTTAAAAATTCTACTTCCATTGTTTTGAGGAAAAAATCAATTTCAAGTGAATGGGAAGAAGTACGTTGAAAAAAGCAGTTCTAATATTATTTGTACTTCTGCAAGTCCAGCTCTACTCGCAAGTTGAGTTTGTTCCAGGCTCAAATCCGGTTTATGGATTTCTTGAGAGAATGGATGCCTTGCATCTAATAAAAAAGTACGACTCTTTTCAAAAACCGAAAACAAGAAAAGCAATAGCAGCATATCTCCTTCAAGTTAATAAAACAGAAAGAGAGCTTGATCTAATTGACAATCGGATTTTTACTGATCTCAAATCAGAATTTAATATTGAACTTTATGAGACAACCAATACCTATCAATCCCTTTTAGCCGGGGATAAGTACGAGCCGCTTTCTCAAAAAGAAAAATTCTTTTATTTCAATTCCGGTGAGAAAGGAAATTTGTTCATCAATTTAACTGCTGATGGAGATTTTATTTCACATCAGAGTAACTCTTCTGAGAACAATGCAGGATTACTAAACGCTGGAGGAATTATCCGCGGTACCCTTATGAATACTTTCGGCTTTTATATTCAAGGTTCAAATGGCTTCTCTTCGGGGAACAAAAAAGCAGCTTTACAGAAAAAAGAATTACAGTACAACTTTAAATTTAACGAATCAGTCGAACAGACTTTTTTTGATGATAATGAAGGGCATCTCTCGTTTGATTTTGATTGGCTGAATCTAAAAATTGGCAGAGACCGTTTAATGCTCGGCTATGGAGAGAATAAAGCGATTCTTTCTGACGATAGTCCAAAGTTTGATTACATACAACTTCAGTTCAATTATGGAATATTTTCATTCTCTTCATTTCATGGAAAGTTATTGGGGCAAAGCAGTTTTGCACCTGATACAGTTACCGGAGGAACGAATGTCATCAAAGAAAAATACATTGCGTACCATCGGTTAGGTTTTAATCTTTCTGATGATTTTACTTTAGGCGCGGGAGAAATTATCATTTACGGTGATAGACCTCTAGAGTTTTCTTATCTTAATCCCTTTAATTTTTATAAATCGGTGGAACACAATAATCGAGATAGAGATAACGCGATGGTTTTCTTTGATCTTGAAAACCGCTCTATCAAAGGATTAAAACTTTTTGCAATGGTGCTGTTAGATGATATCAATTACGGAAAACTGGGAACCGGCTGGTATGGCAATCAAACGTTATGGGATCTCGGCGTTTCATCATATAATTTATACCGGATCATTCCTCTAGATTTTCATTTTGAATACACGCGGGTTGAGCCTTATGTTTTTACTCATCGTCTACAAAATAATAACTTTACAAATTTTGGTTACAGGCTTTCCTCGGTTCTTGCACCAAATAGTGAATTGTTCTTTTCAAAAATTAATTATAGATTAAATCATAGATTTAAAGTCTCTTTTTCATTCAGTTATACTATTCACGGAGCTAATTATTTGGATGCCCAGGGAAACATCACTAAGAATGTAGGAGGAGATTTCTCCTTTGGTCATCGCGTTGGTGATTCTGAAACCACAAAGTTTTTAGATGGAGTAAAACAATATTATCGAAAAACTTCCGTTGCAGTTAGTTATGAACCATATAATGAATTCAATTTGGCGTTGCAGGTTCTAATCAATAATAATTCATGGCAAAAATACTCTATCGAATCAAGCCATTCAAATTTAGCGGCAATCTTTTCATTACAAGTAAAAATTTAAAAGGTCAACAATGAACTATAAAAAATATAGAATCCCGTTAATGGTAATCATTTTAACTTCCGGTATCTTGCTTGGAACGCAAATTCAGAAAGCATTAGCCGGAGATAATCTTTTTGATAACTTAAATAAATTCAATGACGTGCTCACCCTAACGCAGAAATATTATGTAGAAGAGGTGAATACAGAAAAGCTTGTCGAATCAGCTATCAACGGAATGTTGAATGAACTTGACCCTCACTCAGTTTATATTCCTGCGAAACAAATGACGGCTGTTGAAGAAGAGTTTCGTGGTGATTTTGAAGGAGTTGGGATTGAGTTTCAAGTTGTAAATGATACGCTTACCGTAGTTTCTCCAATTACAGGTGGACCAAGCGAGCAGTTAGGAATTTTAGCCGGAGATAGAATAGTTAAAATTGATGGGAAAGATTGCATCGGAATTACTAATGATGATGTGCGTAAAAAATTGAGAGGGAAAGCCGGTTCGAAAGTTAAAGTTTTAGTTTTGCGGGTTGGAGTAAAAGAACCGATGGACTATGAAATCACGCGCGATAAAATTCCGCTTTATTCAGTTGACACCCACATCATGCTTGATAAGCAAACCGGCTATGTAAGTGTTAGCCGCTTTGCAGAAAAAACCACAGATGAGTTAGAGGCGGCGCTTGATGATCTGAAGAATTCGGGAATGAAGCAGTTAGTTCTTGATCTCAGAAATAATCCCGGCGGTTACCTAAATCAAGCATTCCAAATTGCTGATCTTTTTATTGACGGCGAAAAGAAAATTGTTTATACCCGTGGAAGAAGAAAAGAATTTGACGAAGATTTTTATGCTTCGGTTACTTCTCCGTTTGAAAAAATTCCACTGATTGTTTTAGTAAACAGAGGCAGCGCTTCGGCAAGCGAAATTGTCTCCGGGGCTGTTCAGGATTGGGATCGTGGGTTAGTGGTTGGAGAAACTACTTTTGGTAAAGGATTGGTGCAGCGCCAATTCCCGCTGAGAGACGGGAGTTCACTTCGCCTGACAATATCAGATTATTTTACCCCTTCTGGTAGATTAATTCAGCGGAAGTATAAGGACAAAGAAAAGAAAGATTATTACCTGGAGAGCATGGATAGGCAGGATGAAAATGACGGTGAAAATTTAGATCACAAAACAGAGAATGATTCCCTGCACCCGACCTACAAAACAAACAAAGGAAGAATCGTATATGGCGGCGGCGGAATTACTCCCGACTATTTCGTTAAATCTGAAAAACTAACGAACTACTCCACAGACTTAATTCGAAAAAATACGTTCTATCTTTTTGCTCTACACTATATTGATCTTTACGGCGCTTCAATAAAAAAGATTTCCGCAGATAAGCTTGAAAATTACCTTTCTTCTTTTGATCTTTCAGATACTGACATGCAGTCCTTCATCGAATTTGCGAAAGGAAAAGATGTAAAATTTGTTGAAAAAGATTACGACAGCGAAAAAGATTACATTAAAGCGAGGCTAAAAGCTACGATCGCAAGAAATTATTGGAAAAATGAAGGGTGGTATTCAACTTTAATTCCAATGGATAAACAAGTGAAGAAAGCATTATCTCTTTTTGGCAAAGCAAAAGAATTAGCAAACATTAAATAGAGATGAAATATCCAATTCTGTTTTTTGCAATTGTAAGCATAACGATTTTACAATCAGGATTTACCTATAAACCTGAGAGGATAACAATAGCAAGTTCCATCATTTCTGAAAAGGAGATGCTTGTTGGTGAAGACATTAATTATGTTGTAAGTTATTCCTTCCTTAAACTGGGTGAGGTACGCCTGAGAATAATAAATAAAAGAGAGTATCAAGGGAAAACTATTTACAACACCATTGCTCATATTGATTCTTACTCAGGCATTCCTTTTGTCAACCTCCATCAAATATATGAAAGTAAAGTAAATACAGACTTTTACTCTGAGTATTTTAAGGGGTTGAACAGAAAGGAAGAGTTTACAACTTCTACCGAATATTTTTTCGATTATAAAAATCATAAACTTCGCGTTAAGAAGGGGAAAGTATCTCCTGCAGAATTATGGACTGATTCAACTACTATCGCAGAAAAAATGTATCACGATGGACTTTCAATTTTCTACTATGCCCGTATGAATAACGGACGTAAAATGTCGGTGAAAGTCCCATGTTTTGTTACTGAAGAAAAAGTCTTTACAAAAATAAATTTTTACGATAGGATAGACAAAGTATCTATTGATGCCGTTGATCACGATATCGCTTGCACATATCTGGATGGCGACACAGACTTTATCAGTGTATTCGGCTTGACGGGCCGCTTTGAAGGGTGGTTCTCAAACGATAAAGCCGCAGTTCCTATAATGGCTAAAATGAAAGTGATCATTGGAAATGTTAATTTAGAATTAAAATCATGGAATAGACCCGGATGGAATCCGCCAAAGTACAAAGACTAATAGAAGAAAAAGTTTTCTTTCCGTATCAAAGCATGCTTCCGGAAATTGATGATTCTGTATTTATTGCTTCGGGCGTAAAAATTATCGGAAATGTGAGGATAGGAAAAAACTCAAGCGTTTGGTATAATACCGTTCTAAGAGGAGATGTAAATTTTATTCGCATCGGTGAGCTGACGAATGTTCAGGATTGCTCAATGCTGCATGTTACAAGTGAAACGTATCCTTTAATCATCGGAGATAAAGTTACTATCGGGCACAGCGTTACACTGCACGGATGCACGGTGAATAATTTATGTTTGATTGGAATGGGCGCCGTTGTTTTAGATGGTGCGGTTGTTAGTGAAGGAAGTGTGGTAGCAGCCGGAGCAGTCGTCCCTCCAAAATTTCTGGTTCCTAAGGGAGTATTGGTTGCCGGAGTTCCGTGTAAAGTTATTCGACCTTTATCGCAAAAAGAAACTGAAGAACTTGAAAAATCTGCTCTTCACTATAAGGATTATGCGAAAACATCAAGTGATTCATTAATTAAGAAGAAATGATCGTTTATGAATATTTCAAATTCAAAAATTGCTATCTTAATTCCGAAAATAATAAAGTTTAAGAAATCTCTTATTAGAGCAATTATTCTTCAGCTGGCAGAAGAATTACAATTTTCGATAGCAAGCATTCATGTTTCCTTTGTTGATAAAAAAGAAATTTTGGCGCTCAACGGTAAATATCTAAGTCATCATTTTTCAACTGATATTTTGACATTTAATTACAGCGGAAGTAATACGGATTTAGACGGTGAAATTATTATTTCTTATGAGGATGCAGTTGAAAACGCCCGAAGATTTTATACTTCTGAGAATGAGGAATACTTGCGGCTTATAATACACGGGATACTGCATCTTCTCGGTTATGATGATCAACAAAAAAATAATAAATTAAAAATGAAAAGAAAAGAAACCTCTTTAGTGAAAAAACTATCCACTATGATCTTGAATAAAATATGAGAAATCGGCTGGCTGAAGTTCTCTCAAAATTACTTGATGGACTTGCGAAAGAAAAATCTTTAGAACAAGTTGAATCGAAGTTATTGAAGAAAAATAAATATGATAAAACTATAGTAGCAACTGCATACAGTTGGATTATCGACAAGATAAATACTAATCAAATCGGGCATTTAACTGTACCTGCAGCCTCAAAAGGTATGCGTATTTTTTCTGAAGATGAAATGTACA
Source organism: Ignavibacteria bacterium CG1_02_37_35 (assembly GCA_001871325.1). Taxonomy (GTDB): domain Bacteria; phylum Bacteroidota; class Ignavibacteria; order Ignavibacteriales; family Ignavibacteriaceae; genus UBA1563. The sequence continues at coordinate 33,342 of MNVA01000010.1, read as the reverse complement.
TAATCGGTATGTCTAATTACAATCGTCTTCTAAAATTATTTAACATCGGGTTACTGACAAATTCCGATCTTGATGGAGTAATGGAACAAATCTTTTTCTTCCCGGAATTTCCGTTATCGGAAGATGAAATGAATTTTCTTATATTAAATTCCATTATTGATGCAGATAAATTATCAATCCCGGGAAGTAGAAAGCTTCTCTATCTTTCAGATAAAATAAATTAAGCAATTATGAGTAAAAATCTTGTTCTCGTTGAATCTCCGGCAAAAGCTAAAACCATTAATAAATATTTAGGAAGAAACTACCATGTGGAAGCAACCGTAGGACACATTAAAAATTTACCTAAATCTAAGTTAGGTATTGATGTTAAGAATTCGTTTCAACCCCAATTTGTAACAATTCGCGGGAAGGGCGAGCTTCTAAAAAAAATTAAAAGTCTTTCGGCAAAAAGTGATAATATTTTCATTGCAACTGACCCTGACCGTGAAGGTGAAGCAATTGCTCAAGACATAGCCGATTATTTGAACGTTAAAGATGATACCAAAGTATTTCGTGTTCTCTTTAATGAAATAACAAAAACCGGCGTTCTTAAAGGAATGAAAGCCCCACGCTCGATTGATTCAACCTTAGTTGCTTCACAGCGTGCACGTAGAATTATGGATCGGTTGATTGGTTATAAAGTAAGCCCTTTTTTATGGAAGACACTTATCCAAGAATCGGGAGTAACACTTTCTGCCGGAAGAGTTCAGTCTGTAGCATTAAGGCTTGTATGCGAACGAGAAATAGAAATCAGTAAATTCAAAACAATTGAATATTGGTCAATCTGGGGTTTTTTTGAAACCACCACGAATGAAATATTTAAAGCTAAACTCTTTAGCATTGATGGGAAAGAAATTAAAGTAGCTCCCAGAGCTGAGATGAGTGAAAGGGAATTAGCTGAATTTCTAAAAAATCATATTCTTCTTAATAATGAAGCAGACACACTTAAAATATTTAATGCTGTAAATCAAAAAAATAAATTTGAGATCTCTCGAATTGTTAAAAAACATACTAAGAGAAATCCTTCCCCTCCTTTTATCACCAGTACGCTGCAGTCTGAAGCTTCAAAAGCCTTACGGTTCCGTGCTAAACAAACTATGGGCATAGCTCAGAAATTATATGAAGGTATTGATTTAGGAAAAGATGGAACGGTCGGTCTCATCACCTATATGAGAACTGATTCAACTAGAATTTCAGAGGATATATTAATTGAAACAAGAGAATTTATCCAAAAAAAATTTGGAGAAAGTTATTTGCCTGCAACTGCTAATCTATACGACAAAAAGAAAAATGCGAATGTTCAGGATGCGCACGAAGCTATTCGACCGACCTCGATGGAATTTACCCCTGAGAAGGTAAAAGAGTTTTTAGATGATAGATCATTCAAACTCTATCAATTGATTTGGAAAAGATTTATCGCTTCACAAATGAAACCGGCAGAATTAGAAACGACGGTAATTGAAATATCTGCGGATGAATTTCTCTTTAAAGCATACGGGCAGGCTCTGCTCTTTAGTGGTTTTATGCAAATGTATGTTGAGGTTAAAGAACAACCCGAGGATGCCGAAACAGACGATAAGGCTGAGGCAAAAAACGAATCAATCCCTGCTGGAATGGAAAAGGGAGATAGACTTGTTCTGGATGATTTGAAGGAAACGCAGCACTTCACAAAACCACCCCCTCGTTATACGGAAAGCAGTTTAATTAAAGAATTGGAAAGTAAAGGAATAGGCAGACCAAGTACCTACTCTTCTATTGTAAGTACGGTTGTAGATAGAAGTTATGTTTCGGTCAACGAAAGAAAATTATCGCCGACTTCTCTCGGAATTAAAGTGAACGGTATCCTGGTACAAAATTTTCCGAATATTTTTGACGTGAGTTTTACGGCTAGGATGGAGAGTGAGTTAGACCAAATTGCGCAAGGCGAAAATGAATTTGTGACTGTTCTGAATGATTTTTACAAACCGTTTTCTGAAACGCTCGCGGCGGTTGAAGATAAAATCGAGAAGATCCTGTGTGATAAATGCGGAAATGAAATGGCAATTAGATTCAGCCGTTTTGGAAAATATTTAGCGTGTACTAATTATCCAGAATGTAAAAATATTAAATCATTTAAGGAGTTTTCCCAAGATTCAAAGGAACCGGAATATACTGGCGATTCTTGTCCCAAATGCAATAATCGAACTATTTATCGAAATGGGAAATTCGGACGTTTTATTGGATGTGAAAAATATCCCGATTGCGACTATTTGAAGAATATATCAATGGGCGTTGCTTGTCCAAAATGTAAAGATGGCGAAATTGTTGAGCGAAGATCAAAAAGAAACAGAGCATTTTACGGTTGCTCAAAGTATCCTGACTGTGATTTTGTTTCATGGAATAAACCGATTGCAAAAGAGTGCCCGAATGGAGATTCGGCATATTTAGAACATAAATATTCAGCCAAAAAAGGGAATTACCTACAATGCCCAGTTTGCGGTGAAGAAATAATTGAAGTGCTCGAAGAAGAAATTGATGAAGTTGAATAAAATATTTTAATGATGAAGAATATCATTCAATCATATTTAAAAGAAATAACAACTACAACGGGTTATGCCCCTTTGACAATAAAAGCTTATAAAGAAGATTTAATACAGTTTTATCTGTTTTGTGAGTCTTTACAAAAGATTGAAATATCTTTAATAAATGAAAGAACAATTAAACTTTATTTAGTACATCTCAATGAATTGGGTTTAGAGAAATCTTCAATTTCAAGAAAACTATCTTCGATTCGAAGTTTTTTTTCTTTCGCGTTTAAGAAGGCGTTTATTAATAAAAACTTAATTGCCTATACAAAAAACCCAAAGGTGAAAAGAAAACTTCCTGAAGTAATTCAGGAAGAGCTTTACGGAACATTACTGAACAATATTCGTGCGGCACAACATAAAGATTATCTTTTGCATATTAGCGTTACCGAAGTGCTCTACGGTGCTTCACTACGAGTATCTGAAGCGAGCAATCTCTTATTAAAAGATGTTGATTTTTCATCGTCAATTATTCGTGTAGTTGGAAAAGGAAATAAAACCAGAATCGTCCCATTAGGGGAAAAATCTAAACTAATACTTCACGAATATTTATTAAGCAGACCGACAGATAAAAATCAAAAATATTTTTTCCTTAAATCTAATGGTTGTAATGTCAGTTCGAATTATATCTACCGCTTTGTAAGAAAGTATTTAAGTGAACTGACAGATCTCAAGAAGAAAAGCCCGCATATTTTTCGCCATAGCTCAGCAACGCACATGTTGAATCATGGGGCAGATTTAACGGCTATAAAAGAGATTTTAGGTCATTCCAATCTTTCTACTACGCAAATATATACTCAAGTTAGTATAGAACGATTAAAAAATGTTTATAAGCAAGCACATCCAAAATCATAAAGAAAAGGAGCTCAACATGAATATCTCTATCACTGCACGAAAATTTAAAGCTCATGAAACTTTGAAAGATTTCATTTCGGCAGAGGTTTCAAAAATTGATAGATTTTATGATAACATTTTAGATGTTGATGTTATTTTAAGCTATCAGGCAAATAAGGACACAACTAAAACAGCCGAAATAATTGTGAAAGTACCTGGGCAAGTCCTAACTGCAAGTGAAATATCAGATGATTATAAAAAATCAACGGTTCTTGCCGTTGAAAAAATTCAACGTCAGTTGGAAAAATTAAAAACAAAAAATAAATCACACTAATTTATGATTACCATTGATAAAAATGCAATTTCAAGAGTAGCATCAATTGATGTTAATTTCTTCTACGTAAATGCAAAATCGAAATTCAAACTCACTTTACACTCAGATGAATCAGGTTTCGATAGGAGAATTAAAGATCAAAACGTTCATAGACCCGGCTTAGCATTAGCCGGGTTTGTTGAACTCTTTGCATATGAACGTGTGCAAATATTTGGGAACACTGAAATAACTTATCTCAAAAATTTATCTGCTGAAAAAAGATTGAAAGCATTAAAAAAATTGTTTCAATTCCACATTCCATGTATTATTCTCACTGACGGCAACAATCCCTTTCAAGAAATGATATCTCTGGCGATAAAATTTCATGTCCCACTTTTTTCATCCCCCTTGTTAACAACAAAATTAACCTATTTAATAAGCGATTTTCTTGACGATCAATTTGCTCCCCGTGTTTCAATTCACGGTTCATTTGTTGATGTGTATGGAGTCGGTATCTTATTTATTGGAAAATCAGGAGTAGGGAAGAGCGAAGTTGCTCTGGACCTTATTGAAAGAGGTCATAGGTTAGTAGGAGATGACGTCATTATACTCACAAAAAAAGGAGAAGGAATTCTGATTGGAGCCGGGACTACTTTAGTAAAACACTTTATGGAAATTCGTGGTTTAGGTATTCTGGATATTCAGAAAATGTTTGGAGTGAGAGCCATCCGGCACCAAAAAAGGTTAGAGGTTATTTGTGAATTGGAGGTTTGGAATGAGAGTTCTACTTACACGAGAACAGGGCTCGATGAATCTATTGAAAAAATATTAGATATTGAAATACCCTATGTCAAACTGCCAATTATACCCGGCAAAAATATTACAGTAATTTCAGAAGTTATCGCGCTGCATTATCTTTTAAAGCATTATGGTTATGATGCCGCTCAAGTATTTAAGGATAGATTAGAGAAAACAATTTTGGACAAAAGTAAAGGAAATCAAGAGCGAGGGGTAAATTATTTTGAACATGACTTCGAATAAAATATTTTTCAGTATTTTTAAGAAATCGTTTGACAAAGAGGTGTTGTTTGGTTATTTTCGCATACAAATTATGAAGAAATTATACTATTTTACCAGCAAAAATCTAAGATTTATAGAAATTACGGAACTTAGAGCGAAATTAGCCCTTTTGTTTCTGGTTTCTTTCATTGCAATGTTTTTGTTCGGATTCTATTTATTCAATCAATTTTCCAAAACGACTACCCTCCCAACCGACCAGGCTTTTCAATTTAAAATTGAATCCCTCTTAAAAAATTATCAAAAAGTGAACTTGCAATTGGATAGTTTACTTAAAGTTAATAATGAACTGCGAATCGCTGCTAATCTACCCGTGATTTCCACTGAAGAGCAAGAGTTGGGTGTCGGTGGTGGTGAATTTAATATCTCGGTAGATTTTAAGAAAAGTGTAAACACAAATGGATTAAAAGAAGTAAGCGATCTAGTTGAAAAACTATTGACAAAAATTGAATTTGAGAAACACAACATCAATGATATTTCTTCTGCATTAATGCAAAATGAAGAACTATACAAAGGTATTCCAGCTATTAAACCCTGCGTCGGCGCGATTGCGACACATGGATTTGGGATACGGTTTCATCCTATCTTGGGCAAAAATCGAATGCATAATGGAATTGACATCATCACTAGTGTTGGAACTTCAGTCTATTCATCCGGTGGTGGATTAGTTGATTTTGTTGGTTTTAGAAATGGTTATGGACTTTGTGTTGAAATTGATCATGGCTTTGGTTACAGAACAATTTATGGACATCTTTCTAATGCAAAAGTTAAGCAAGGGCAGAAAATTGAGCGAGGTGCTTTAATTGCTTTAACAGGAAATTCAGGGCTTTCTACCGGTCCACATCTTCATTATGAAGTTTTACACGACGGGATAAATCTTGATCCAGATCTTTTCTTTTTTGACGATTCACAATTATTCGCTAATAATTAATACTGAGGATTTTATTTTATGATTTGGACTATCGAATTAGCTTCATTTTTAGATGATGCTCCCTGGCCAGCTACAAAAGAAGAACTAATTGATTACTGTGAAAGAATTGGAGCCCCATTAGAAGTAATTGAAAATCTTAAGGAGTTAGAGGATTCGGAAGAACCTTATGAATCCATTGAAGATATTTGGCCTGATTATCCAACTGATGAAGACTTCTTTTATAATGAAGATGAAATATAATAATTTAAAATATTTAAATTTTAAGGCACAAAATGTGCCTTTTTTTATTCCTTAAAGTATGTTATCAACAATTATTGGGCAAGATTTCGTTAAAAACTCACTTTATCTTTTATTACATAATAAAAAGCTCCCCCATGGAGTAATATTATTTGGTGACGAAGGATTGGGTAAGGATGCAGTTGCTCTAATGTTAGCAAATTTACTATCCGGTTTTTCTTCTGGAACTCCCAACTTTACTGAAAACATAAATATTAAATTCATTACAGCCTTTCCAAGAGGTAAAAATGAAACTGATTCTGACGGACCTTTTGACAAAATTCCTGCTTCGGAATTTGAAAAAATTCGTACCGAATTAAGGAAAAAAGGATTAAATCCTTATTATAAAATTGAAATTCCGAATGCTAATGATATAAAGATTAACAGTATTAGGGAAATACAAAAATATCTCTCTTTAACACCAAATTCTTCTCAGACTCGAGTTGTTATCATTTCAAATGCCGATTTGATGAACGAAACATCCCAAAATGCTTTACTTAAGAATCTAGAGGAACCTCCCGACAATACATTTTTTATCTTAACAACAAATAATATAATTAATTTACGAGAAACCATTCGCTCACGATGTCAAGAATTTCAGTTTGCCCCATTAACTGAAAACGAAATTGCAGAAATTTTGCAGGAACACTTTAATATCTCGCATGATGAAGCTCATGTCGTAAGTTCAATTGCAGAAGGATCATACTCCAAAGCATTAAAGTTGATAAAAACTGATGTCAATTATTTTCTGGAGAAAACAATATCTACTCTAAGATATGGTTTAGCTGGTAAATACTATTCTTGCTTAAAAGAACTCAATGAAATGGTTACTAAAGAAGAAAAAGATTTTCAACTTGTTATTTCTTTTATCATTTACTGGCTTTATGAATTAAATCTTTCTCGTAACAACCTAATACCTCATTTTTTTAGCAACTATCGTGAGACCATCGAAAAATTCAATTCAAAATATGGACAAATTGATCTTGGGAAAATAATTAGTGATTGTGAAGCCTTGTTGAATAAAATTAAAAATACAAATGTCAACCTTAACATTTTAAAGTTTCGATTAATTATGCTCCTCTCATCGGTAATTAAAATTAAATAAAAGTAAGGATAATTATGATAAAAGAAATATCTGTAATTGGTGGTGGTACAATGGGGAACGGGATTGTAACAGTTTTTGCTCTTAATTCCTCTTCTGTTAATTTGATTGAAATGGATCAAGAAAAAGTCGATAAAGCTTTAAGCTCAATAGCGAACAATTTAAGCAGAATGGTTACAAAGGGGACAATAACTGGGAGTCAAATGCAAAAATCATTACAAAGAATAAAATCTTTCATAGGGGTCAAGAATACTCCTATTACATCTGATTTGATAATTGAAGCTATTTACGAAAATAAAGATGCTAAGATTTCAATATTTAAGGAGTTACAGAAACTGATTAAACCTGAATGTATTTTTGCTTCAAACACATCATCCATTTCTATTACTGAATTGGCAAATTCATGCAGGCCTGACAAGTTTATTGGTATGCATTTTATGAATCCAGTTCCGGTAATGAAATTAGTTGAAATTATACGTGGGTTTTCTACCAGTGATGAAACTTTTCGAATAATCAAAGATTTAGCGAATGCAGTTGGAAAAACTCCTTGTGAAGTAAATGATTATCCCGGATTCATTTCCAACCGTATATTATTACCGATGATAAATGAAGCGATTTATACTTTGATGGAAGGTGTGGCGAAAGTTGAAGACATTGATACAGTAATGAAATTAGGGATGAATCATCCCATGGGTCCACTCGCACTGGCAGACTTTATCGGTTTGGATGTTTGTTTAGCTATAATGGAAGTTCTTCACAATGGATTTAACGATTCGAAATACCGACCATGTCCATTATTGAAAAAAATGGTTGCAGCTGGTAAATTAGGAAGGAAAAGTGGTGAAGGATTTTATAAGTATTAAATTTGACGAATAACAGGATTGATCATGCACGATAATGTATCTTATGTAAACTATATTGTCTAATTATTTATATGTATTGTTTGGGAATTTGGCAGAATGCTTACTCCGATCTCCTTTTCTCCCTCTTCCAATTCAATAACTTCGCCATCTACGTGAAGGAAAACTTTCTCGGTTGTTAAATATTTTAATAATTTAAATTTGTATGATTCAACTCTACTATCAAAAATATGCGTCCCAGTGATAGCTTTTGGTAAAACTTGTAACAATGTCGTTTTTGATATATTCCTTGCCATACATAAATTCAGATAACCATCATCAATTTTTGCATCTGGATTAAGTTTAAATCCTCCACCAGCAGTTTCAGTATTCCCTATAGCAAATAAAAAAACTTTATCCGTGAAATTTAGGGCTAACTCTTCGCTTATTACCGAACATTTAGGAGCTTTATAGCTAAAGAGACTTAAAATGACAGAAGAGATATAAAGCGGTAAGCCACTTAAAACTTGAATTGAGCATATTTTTGATGCAACAAAGGCATCAAAACCAATTCCTAAACTTGAAATAAATTTTTTATTTAGCTTGATTTCATTATTTCTTCTAACAACGACTTGACCAATATCACACTTAATTGAACGAGTGCTTAAGATATATTTTTCAAGATTAAAATCATTTGATAAATTTCCTATAGCACGTGCAAAATCATTACCGGAACCAACTGGAATAATACCTATTGGCGAATTGAAACCTTGCTTCACTCCATTTATAATTTCGTTAAGAGTTCCATCTCCACCAATGCAGAAAATGGAACTTTCAGCAAAATTCTTTGAATTAACTATTTCAGTGGCATGCCCCGGATATTGAGTTATGAATATGTTACTATTAGGTATTGCGAGACTATGAAGAGCTTTTTGTAATGGTACAATGTATCTCTTCCCTCTGCCTTTACCGGCCGAAGGATTTACAATAAATTTTTTTAACATTCCATAAAACTCGAAGTAATTAAATTATCAATATGTAAATAAATGGTTAATTAGATCCAACTAATGAATTTACGAATATTTTAGAGTCGAAGTATTGCAAATCATTTATCCCTTCCCCTACGCCAATATATGGTATCATGAGCTTTAATTCTTTGGCCATCTGGAAAACTATCCCACCTTTTGCAGTTCCATCTAACTTGGTAATAATTAATCCAGTTAATTCGACCGATTTTGAAAAAGTTTTTGCCTGTTGGATTGCATTTTGACCATTGTTTCCATCAACGACTAAAAATGTTTCATTAGGAGCATAATTAAGAAGTTTTTTAATGACACGTCTTATTTTCGATAATTCCTCCATTAAATTTGTTTTAGTGTGAAGCCTCCCTGCAGTATCAATTATCACAACATCAATTTTCTCATCAATCGCTTTTTTCACAGTTTCAAACACTACTGAAGATGGATCTGAACCACTTTCCTTTTGAACAATGCTGACATTTGCTCTTTTAGCCCAAATAGCCAATTGTTCATTTGCAGCTGCTCTAAAGGTATCGGCTGCTCCGATCACAACTTTTTGTCCAGCTTGACAAAAATTATGTGCCATTTTCCCAACTGTGGTAGTCTTCCCCGCACCGTTAACTCCAACAATAAGAATTACGAATGGCTTATAGTTATCAAAATCTGGTTCAAATTCTAAACGTGCGGTTGTATGATTAAGGACTTCAATTAACGTATCTTTCAAAACTCTACGAATGGATTCATCATTCCTTAGTGTTTCAACGACCATTTTTTTTTTGATTTCACCTATAATATGTAAAGATAGATCAACCCCAACGTCTGCAGTAATTAAAATTTCTTCGAGTTCTGAAAAAACTTCATCCTCCAGTTTTACTTTCCCTGTTATGACCTCTGAAATACGATTAAATATTGCCGATCGAGTTTTGGATAATCCTGATGTTAACTTGTCAATATTGATATTTTTAAATAGATTCATATTTTTTCTTTTTAATAAAATCTTTTGCCCTTATAGCGTATGCAAATAAAGATAGAAAGGAAAGAAGAATAATTAAGTAATAAACGAACAAGTATGGAGAACCGGTCTTTTCTACACCAAAACAAATCATAAAAATAAAAATAGCGATAAAGGTAACAGTTATTTTTCCCAAAAGATTGGAAGGGAGAACTTTCCCTAAATATTTACTCAATAGAATTCCACTTATAAATATTAGAACATCTCTACCGATAACAATAAAAAAAAGTAATGGTGTAATTTCTCCTATAAGATATAATTTTGAGATCAAAACCCCAGCACAGAGCTTATCAGCCAAAGGATCGATTATTTTCCCTATTTCGGTCACTTGATCAAATTTTCTTGCAAAATACCCGTCAGCCCAATCAGTAAAGACAACTACTACACCCAGCGAGATTAAAAATATTCGTGTTTCCGGATTATGAAAATCATTCAATAAAATCCAAAATGGAATTGCAAGAAGTAGCCTTAGCAGACTTAATCCATTAGATATTGTTATGTCGGATTTGCTGATTTTCATTTAATAACGGCTAACTTTCCAATTTTTTGACCAAGTTCATTTTTGTTGCTGTCTAATTGTTTAATAAAAAACAAATATATCCCTGAATTAACAATATTGCCTGCTAAATCTCTAAAATCCCATATTAATCCACCGTTCCCATCTGTCTCAAATATATGATTTATTTTATTACCTGACAACGAATAGATAAATATTTCTGCATATTGGGGAAGATTTGCAAACGTGACTGCCCCATCGGATATTTTGGCCGGACTTGGGTAACTGAATACATCTTCCAAGTTTTCTGCTTTCGCAACTAAAACAACCTCACTTCCCGCACCTTCTTCAATAGCCAAAGCGCCTTTTGTTTTATCGGAATAAATATTCTTGCAACTTAACTTGTATTCTTTCCCAATTGCACCTATTCTATTTTTAAATATTAAAGTAATACTTTTATCATCGTTCAGTGAGAGATTAGTGATTGGGTTAGCTGGTTCGACTAAATAGTTGACACTGTTGAGAACCGACAGAGTATCAACTTGTAAATTGAAGTGCAAACGTATTTGATACGGAGTGAGAATAGAATGTGCAGAGATATAAAATTTATCTTTCGTTTGTGTTTTCCGATAAATAAAATTGAGTGTATCAGTTAGTATTGGTGAATTATAAAAATCAACTAAGTCTTTTATAACCAATTTGTTTTCTCCCTCAGGAAATTCATTCGGGAAAGTTATGAAATAGGAATAGCTGGAAGATGGTGAAACTGAATTTGGGTGTATAATTACATTATATGTGTTGAGAAAACCAAACGACATTAAATTTTCAATAACTGTTTTTATTTTTTCGGAAAATTTAATTTCGACAGAAAGTGCAGAAACAACATTAACTTCAATTACGCTTGCAGTTTTGTGATGATAAATTTCGATCAAATTAGAAAATGACTGCTGAAACGGTGGCTCATCGTTAATTGCATAATAATATTTGCTGTTCAGTATAACAGTCGAATCAATAAAATAATTTGTATTAGATGTACCAATTTTAACTAATTTGGAAATGTCCCTTGTGTCTCCTCTATAAATAGTGTGGTTGTTGTTCCCATTCCAACTTAGATAAACTGACGAAGAATCAAGACTATAACCGGTAATATCAGTTGGTATGTTTGGTACCGAAAAGGAATGAGAAAGGAACTTTATCTTGTCACCCTTTGGGAAAGCGATATCTCCTGATAAACTGCTGCTTAAATACCCATTAAAAATGGAATTACTATTTGTAGTTTCGTCAAAATATATAAAATCTATATTCGAATTAGCGGCGTTATTTGATAAAATATAGCTGTAAGGGAAAGCAAACAGCACCAATCTTTCTTGATTATCAATCTCGACAAATTTTAATGCACTTTGTTTTTTCTGGAATGAAGAACCAAACTCTTCTGCGGGATCAACAAAAGCGTTCGAGTATATCAAACTTAGTCGAGGATTATATGCAACCGAGTTATTTAACTTAAAAACTTCTAATAGTTGAAAACTTGCAATATCTATCTCAGGAATCGAATGTACGAGAACTGTCAATTCATCATTCCCGTCTTTATCAAAATCTCCCGCTGCAATTTGATTTGAAGAACTCTCAAATCCGGTTGATAGCGATAAATAAGGGACGAATATATTATTAGAGTTTAATTCGTAACTAAAGATATCCCCTTCCCTATCCAAGAACCAGAGTTCAGACTTTCCATTTTTGTTTAGATCTGCGATAACGCAATGTGGGGAATTTAATTCATTCCCGTACTTAAAAACCGGTGAAAAGTTTTTTAACGTTTGTGATAATGTTAAACTCAAATCAGTATTAGTTTTATATATTGAAATTGTTGAATCATCAGTTAACGCTCCAATTTCATAAACGGAATCGCCATCAATATCTTGTGCAAATACTGGCCAGAATGTTGTCTTGTCAAATTTTTGAATATCAACAAACTTAGATGAATTTACTTCTTGCTGTTCCATAATAAATCCGTTGCGTGACCATAATGCTAAAACATCTAATTTGCCGTTTCCGTTAAAATCACCGACCACTTTTGGAATTCTCTGGTGCAGTGAATCCATCTTAATGAAATTATCTGATTCAAATTTGTAAAGCGAAGTATATTCTGTGTTACTATTATTTCTTAGAAAAATATAATTAGTGTTTGAAGAATCAATCTTAAAGGGTGAATCAAAGATGTAACCCGGTGGGAGTGAATATGATCTTTCTTCGAAACCTTGTAAGTGAAAATAATCATTTGATCTCATCGAATAAGGATTTCCATTCTCCATCAACTTAACGGAATTTCCAAGAACATTTTCGATTTCAAAATAAATCTGGTAGTCCGTATTGGGTTCAACAATTCCTTTCGGAATAAATCCATAATGCAATTGTTTAACGAAAAGATTGTTCGTTGCAAATCCATCTAACGATACATATTTGTAGCTTTCAATACTATTTGATTTTCGGTAGTACATCTTAGCAATTGAAGGTGTGGTTGAGTAGAGAGCTGCGACAAATGTTGGTTTCTCTCCATAAAATGCCGGGAAGATAGAAATGAGTTCCCCTTCCGGTAGTTTGGTTATTCTACTAAAGTTAATTCTTTCTTCTTTAGTTAATCCATTAGTTTGATGCAAAACTATTCTTAACGTAAACACTGTATCAATTTCTAAATGAAGATCAATGCTGCCAACTTTTTGATTGTAAACCTGATTTTTTTGAACACTCAAAATAGTTTTCCAAGAATCGGGATTTAATCCAACTCCATACAATAAATCGAAACTTTCAAAAAATGGAGAAAGTATGGTAGCGGAAATATTTATAGAATCTTTGTCGGTTGCAAAATCTTGTCTTGGATAATCAAATTTCACAATTGAAGGCGATAGAGTTTTTAACGCTTTAAAAACATTTAATCTTCCTGCGCCACTATGAATATCCCAACCTGGTGAATTAATATCATCACAGGTTGATTTGATGATTTGTTTTATTTCTTCACTTGAAAAAGTTTTTTTTGATAAGATCAATGCTGCTAAGCCAGTAACAAATGGTGCAGCAGCAGATGTTCCGTTAAAAGCAGCATAATTACTCTTTCTTGCTGTCGTGAGAATGTCTGTTCCTGGAGCCACTAAATCCAAAGTAGAACCGTAATTGGAAGATGAAGCAACATAATCTTCCTGAGTAGAATTTCCCACTGAAATTACTTCGTTGTAACTGGATGGATAATGAAGTTCTGTCGAATTTGAATTCCCGGAACTTGCAACCAATACAACATTTTTAGAATATGCATAACGAACAACATCACGCAAAACGTAAGAAAAAGAAACGTCACCGAAACTCATATTAATTACTTTCGCCCCGGTCTCTATTGCATATATTATTGCTGCTGCAACATCATCTTCTTCACCGTAACCATCCGGATCGAATGCACGTAAATTCATTACTTTGGTTCTCGGTGCGACTCCGGCAATCCCTTTTTCATTATTTGAGGAAGCGGCAATTATTCCTGCAACCGCTGTTCCGTGCGAAAAATTGTTTTCATCCATGGGAAAATTATCCCAGTTTAAATAATCACCACCGGAGGAGTCAAACGGAAAGCCTGTTCTATCCGTAAAATCCCAACCTTGATAATCATCAATAAAACCATTTCCATCGTCATCAATTCCGTTAGAACTTTTATTATTTCCAGAATTATCTAATCCGGTTTCTCCATTATTTATGAAGATATTGTCAACTAAATCAGGGTGTAAAAAATCTATACCTGTATCAATTACACCAATAATTATCGAATCACTTCCTTCGGTAATTTGCCAGGCATTAAAAGCATCAATTTTTGCTAATGCCCATTGTTGACTAATCAGGCTATCATTTGGAACAGAATCAATCTTATAAATTGTTTGTTTTTGTATGTATTCGATTGTTGGATATTTCTTCTTAAAGTTCGACCAGAAATTATCGTTCGTATTCTTAGGAATTGAAATTTTAACAATATTTTTAAGTGAAGGGATTGATTTCGCAATTCCTTTCGCGAACGCTGTGGCTGATATTTCGTTCGAAGGAAGAGTCTTATTGCCATAAAGGCTTAAGTATGATTCTTGAACTGATTGTTTAAGTAATGTTAGATTAGGAGTTTCCGAAAATTTTACGAAGTAGAATTCCTGAGAAAATAAATGAGAAGCGGTGATAACAATTATGAAAATAAAGATGTTACTGATTTTCATAAATTTCTTTTTTAAAAGATGTATCAACTAAAGTTGGATAATTACCGGAGAAACAAGCTGTACAAAAATTATTTTTATCTTCTTCATACACTGCTTCCAAAAGTTCTTCAATGGACATATACTCAACGCTATCCACTTCAAGATATTCTCTTATCTGCTCAAGATCTTCCTTCATACGGAAAGCGATTAATTCTTCAGAAGATGGAAAATCCATACCATAAAAGCATGGATAAAGAATCTGCGGTGAAGAAATTCTCAGATGGATCTCCTTCGGTTTTGCCTCTCTGATTAAGTTCACCAAAAGTTTAGATGTTGTCCCCCTTACGATTGAGTCATCAACTAAAACTACTGTTTTCCCTTCAAGGACACCTTTTACAATGTTAAATTTTATTCGAACACCAATCTCCCTTTTTTGTTGCTGAGGTTGAATAAATGTTCTTCCTATATAATGACTTCGTATCAATCCAATTTCTAATTTGGATTTAATATTCATTTTTTCCAATTCATTCTGGTAACCAATCGCGGCAGTGTTTGAACTGTCGGGAACACTGATTACGATAACTTTATCTCCGTCTTTGTCAGTCACAGGATGATTTTTGGCTAATATTTTACCTAATCGTCTTCTTACCTTATCAACATTATGACCGAATATTCTTGAATCCGGTCTTGAAAAATAAATATATTCAAAGATGCAATGTTTCTTCTGCTCAACTTTTAGGTCTAAAAAATAGGATTGAACTTTACCGGATTTATTCGCTTCATCATCTATTATAATTACTTCGCCGGGTGCTACATCTCTGATGTACTCGGCACAGTTAATATCAAAGGCGCAGGTTTCAGAGGCGATAATAAAACACCCATCTTTTCTGCCAAGAGCTAATGGGCGAAAACCGTATGGATCGCGAGCTGCTATGAGGGCGTTATCGGTTAAGATTGTTAAGCAAAAAGCTCCTTCTATTTTATTCAATGAATCAATAATCTGCTCTACTTGTGCTTCCAATTTGCTTCTTGCTATAAGATGGAGGATTACCTCGGTGTCGCTGGTAGTCTGAAAAATTGCTCCTTCATTGATTAAAGAATTCCTGATCTCCTTAGCATTAGTAAGATTTCCATTGTGAGCGACAGAGAGATTTCCGTCTCTATAATTTACTACGAAGGGTTGGATGTTTTTCCTTGAGCCTGAAGCTCCGGTTGTAGAGTAACGGTTATGCCCTATTGCAGCATTTCCGGAAAGAATCGTTTCCCATAGAGAATCATCGGAATAAACATCTGAGACTAATCCCACTCCCTTAACAATATCAAAAATTACTTTATTATTTTTGTTTACTTTACGAACTAGAATTCCCGTCGCTTCTTGTCCCCGGTGTTGAAGTGAATGTAAGCCGTAATAAGTAATTAAAGAAGCATTTTCATTCCCCCAAATACCAAATATTCCGCAAAAACTTTTAGGTTTATCCATTGAGTTCCAATAATAAAAAGCAGTTTAATAAAATTTATATAATACGAGTTGTAAAATAATAGGATTTAAAAATAAAAAGGTACAAAAAACTTTGTACCTTTAATGTCGGAACGACAGGATTTGAACCTGCGACCCCTACCACCCCAAGGTAGTGCGCTACCGGGCTGCGCTACGTTCCGTTATAAAAGCTGAACAATTCTTTCAAGAGCAGATTTAATCTCCAACAATTCCAAAACCGATATTTCTTTAACTTCATCCGGATGAACCTTGATCGGAGCAGATTCGATGATTTTCTTTCCTTCAAGAACAGTTTTAGAAACATGGGTTTCTTTTTCATTCACCAAATTTGAAAGAATATTTTTAGCTCCTTCAATAGTATATCTTTTTTCTCTTAATAAAGATTTAATTTGAAGAATCAACTGAATGTCTTTATTGGTAAAAACGCGATTTCCGGCACGATTTTTTTGAGGTTTTAACTGCTCGAATTCAGTTTCCCAATAGCGAAGCACATATTGTTCTACCTCTGTAATTTTACTCACTTCACTTATTGAATAATAAAGCTTCTTAAGGTTAAAATCTTTCATAAGCATCACTTAATGTTTGTCCTAAAAATAATTAATAAGTGGTTAATTACCAATAATTAAATTACAATTCGGTAAAAAACTTTATGAATTGCACCTTTGCTAAATTCAACAATAAATACTGAATAAATCGTTTTAATAAAAATTATCCATTTATGCGTTGCTTTTCAGAAGTTGTTGCAGAGTAAAAACCGCCGAAAGGTAACTTATTTCTTTGAACCCGGAGATGTAACCATTTACAGCTCTTGCTGTTATCAGTACTTGCCTAAAATCTTCTCTTTGAGCTAAATGGGACAAATGAACTTCGACTTTTGGTATTTTACACTCCATTAATGCATCGTGGATTGCAACCGATGTGTGAGCATATCCACCGGGATTAATAATTAATGCATCAAACTCTTTTTCAGTTGATTGAATTTTTGAAACAATTTCTCCTTCAATATTAGACTGATAGAAATTAAATGAAATATCGGGAAAGGTGCTCAGTAATAAAGATTCTATGCTCTTCAAAGTATTCCTCCCATATTTTTCGGGGTCACGTTTCCCCAACAGATTAAGGTTGGGACCGTTAATAATTAAGATTTTCATTTTTCCTCATTCATCTGATCAATTATTTCTCTTATTTTTGGCGTTAAATAGATGTTTTCAACTCCTAATTCTTTCAGTGCTTGTGATAAGATGATCGCTTTCCTTTGTGTGTTTGCCAACTTGTTTATAACCACGACTTTGCTGTCCTTTAATAGGCAGTATCCGCCTTTGAAGTCACCTTTCTCAAACCGAATTGTTGCACCAAGTTGACCTGCTAGCGCTTTCAACTCCTCGATAACATCCTCGAATTCTTTTTCTTTAATTTTCATTTTTTTTTAATGGTTGAAAGAGAAAAAGATATATTATCGCTAAAAAAGAAAATAAGTGGATCGGTGGAAAACTCCCCAAAATTTTAAAGCGTCTTATAGTTAAATCCAAAATCACTTGTGGATCAAATGAAGTATAAAAAACTGAAATTAAGATTTTATAATCTAAATGAATCAGGTAAAATTCAAAAGGAGCCAGGCTAACTACTAAAATCAACATTATAAATAACCACCCATTTTGCTTTAATTTAATAGAAGTAGTAATCACAAATAAAATGAAGCAAAGAAAAAAGAGAGCATAAGTTATTGATGTTATCAAAAGCAATGGATTTAGAATAAAAAATATTGGTTCAAGAAAAGATTGCGTAATAAACTCTCTTAACTGAAACTGATTTCCCTGAAATAAATTAAATGTTAATATTATTCTTGATAAATTTGCTCCAAACCAGATTACTCCAAAGACAACACTTAGATATTGAAATATTTTTGATACTTTTTGCATAGAATATTTTTTAGTTTTGTTGGCAAAAATAGGTAAAAAAAATGAATATTGCTTCAATTGATGTCGGAACAAATACAATTTTGCTTCTTATTGCTCAAATTGATTTGCATAAAAAATTAATTTGTACACTGCATGAAGAAATTAGGATGCCAAGAATTGGGGAATATCTCTATGAAACAGGTAAAATTTCAGATGGAAAAATTGACGAACTTGAAAATATTCTACTGGAATATAAATGTATTGTTGAAAATTATAATTGTTCGCAATGTTTTGTAATTGGTACTCATGCACTACGAGCATCTGCAAATAAATTAGCTATTCAAAAAAGGATTTATAATAAAACTTCATTTTTAATTGAAATAATTTCACCGGAAACCGAAGCGGAATTTGCTTTTCACGGAGTAAAATCAGCAATTAGTTTTAACGATACTTTTGCAATACTTGATATTGGCGGAGGAAGTACAGAAATAATAATTGGTAAAAATGACGAAATAGTTGAGCGAAAAAGCATTCCAGTTGGTGTGGTTACGTTAAAGGATTCTTTCATTTCGAGATATCCCATTGCTGAAGATGAAAGATCAAAATTAAGGGATAAATTAGAGATAGAATTTAAAAAGTTAAATTTCAAACAATATGCTCCCAAAACGCTAATTGGAATTTCCGGCACACCAACTACACTTTCCGGCATCATAAACAAACTTAAGGTTTTTAACCCGGTATTATTAGAAAATACTTCCATATCTATAAATGAAATTCACTCGGTGTTTAATTTTCTTGGAAATTCATCTCTAAAAAAAATTAGGAGATCGTACGGTGAAATAATTTCAAAGCGAGAGGATATACTTTATGTTGGGTGTGAAATTTTGCTTTATTTAATGAGTTACTTCCAATTATCTAATGTTATGATAAGCGCAAAGGGAATAAGACACGGAGTGATTTATAAGAAAATGTTTATGGCAAGTTGATTCTTGATGAATGATGGATTATTGAACCGGAGCAGCAAACAGAATTAACAAAACCCACTTTTGTGCAATAAATAAAACATTAAAAAAAAAGATGATCCGAATTTCATCTATGGTACCGGTTTATCAAAGAATACCCAAGAAGCTCTTTTATAAGAAAAATAGTGTAGCGCAAAAAATTAAACTTAAAAAAAGTAAAGCGAAAAGATAAGAGAGAAGTTTTTGGGAAGTGTAAATGAAGCACATTTTCGATAAAAGGAAGATATTCCAAAATATAATACCCGATTCAAGGATACTAAAAAGATAAGCAAAATTCTTTTTTATCAAAAAGGGAGAGGGATTGAACGTGAAGATTTGTTCCCCGAAAACAATGAACTCCATTGTAAAAATAACGAACAAGCCGATCAACTGCGGCATAAATGAATAGGATATTCCGGCATAAAAATCTTTTATCCGGAACTCGAAAGCTTTTTTGTTGAAGACAAACTTGAAAAGAAATCCGAGTAAAATTATACCTACAAGAGAACCGGCGGAAAACATGATAAAATTAAAGAGTGAAAATTGAGCGAAAGAAAAAATGCCGGAAATAATTGTAGTGAGTAAATAAATTTTAAACAAAGAAGCAAACAGCATGAAGGTTGCAAAGTTCTTTTGTTCTGATTGAATAATTTGGGTAAACGCTTGATTTGGGTCTTCGATTAAAAGAACAAATAATTTCCAAAAGTCAAGCCCCGGAAGTCTGTCTCTTAAAGTTCTTCCACAATTTTTGCAAACACTTCTGAAAAGCGGATTCTTTTCTGAACAATTCGGGCAGATTCCTAAATAGCTTGACATGCACTAAAAAACTATTTTGAAATTAAACATCGGTTGTTGACGATAGAAATCCTCAGTAACCGAGAAATCAAACAAATGGGCATCAACATAAGCATCAACTAAATTTGCCAGGTAAGTAAAAACAAGATACATAGCGAAGAGGTCCCGTTGATCCCGATAAAACTCTCTGTCGCTAAGGTATTGAGAATCAATAGTTTTAAGGTAAAGGTTTTGTGAATTTTTGTAGTCTTTATTGTTTTTAATATAATTATAAATAAACCATCCGCCTATCCCCCAAACAATCGGTACTTTCCAATAAGATTCGTTATAAACTTGTCCCCAGCCTGGAAAAATAGCGCTGCGTATTACCGCTCCCCATGCTGATTTTTGCATCACAAAAGTGGTATCAACTTGATTTGAATCCGCTACAGAAATGCTCTCTTGAGCCGGTAGTAAAATCGGGAAAAAAGAAATGATAAAAAATATTTTAATGATAAGTTTTTTCAATGAGATCAAACAATTCTATTAATCTTTCTAATTCATCAGGGGAGTAAAATTCAATGGTTACATCTCCGGTTCCGTCTTGTTTAACTTTGCAGAGAACTTTGGTCCCAAATATTTTTCTCAGTTTATCTTCAAGCGCCAGAACTGAAGCAGAAGTTGTTAAACCGGCGTGAGTTTTAATGGAAAATACTTTTTCCCCAGCCGAAGCCTCTGTCAGCATTTTTTTTACAAGTGATTCAACTTTCCGTACTGATAAACTATTTTCTTTAATTCGTTTAAGCGCTTCAAGCTGCATTGCATGCGATGGTAAATTTATTAAAGCTCTTGCATGCCCCATACTGATGTCATCATGAATGAGAGCATCCTGAATTTCTTGAGGCAATTTTAATAAGCGGATTGAGTTTGCAACGGTAGTTCTATCCTTCCCTACTCTCTCGGCAATTTGTTCCTGCGTTAACCCACACTCTTCCATCAAACGTTTAAATGCGAAACCGACTTCTATCGGGTTTAATTTTTCCCGTTGAACATTTTCTATAATTGCCATAGAAAGCATGATATCATCGGAAAGAACTTCTATAATATAGGCAGGGATATCAATCAGTCCAATTTCTTTGCAGGCTCTTAGCCTTCGCTCTCCCGAAACAACTTGATATTTCCCTTCTCCATATCTTCGAACGGTTATCGGTTGGATTAAACCGTTAGTAAAGATAGATGACTTTAGTTCATCTAATGCACCTTGATCAAAATGTTTTCGAGGTTGAAAAGGATTTGGAGAAATATTCTCTATTTTTATTCTCAGAAGAGATTCACTTTTGCTTTCATTGATGTTTACAACAATTGGCTGCCCTACACTTGATGTTGATGGCTTTAATAAAGCGTCTAATCCTCTTCCTAATCCTTGTTTCATTTTATTCATGAGGGACAACTTTTTTTAAGGTACCATTTCGCTCTAATATTTCTGAAGCTAAAGCAATATAATTTCTCGCTCCGCTTGAGACAGCATCGTACAAAAGAATTGGTTTGCCGTAACTCGGCGCCTCAGATAACCTGACATTACGGTGAATGATCGTCTGAAATACTTTTTCGCCAAAATATTTTCTTACTTCCTCGGATACTTGTTGAGAGAGGCGCAACCGTGAATCAAACATCGTCAAAAGTACTCCCTCAATTGCTAATTTTGGATTAAAATTTTGCTTTACTATTTTAATTGTATTAAGAAGCTGCCCTAACCCTTCTAATGCAAAATACTCGCATTGAACTGGAATAAGCACAGAGTTTGATGCTGACAAAGCATTTAGAGTTAAAAGACTTAGGGAAGGAGGACAGTCAATGATAATATAATCATAATCACTGCTGATTCCGGCAAGTCTGTCTTTAAGCAACATCTCCCGATTCTCCATATCCACCATCTCAATTTCCGCTCCAACGAGATTGATATTTGAAGGAAGAACATTTAAAAACGGCATAAAACTGGGAATAATTACTTCTTGAATTGGCTGGCTTCCGATGAGAACTTCATAAATAGAAGGAGACTGATTAAAAATGCCCAAACCGGAAGAAGAATTTGCCTGTGGATCAATATCAATGAGAAGAATTTGCTTCTCTGCTGCTGCTAAAGATGCAGATATATTTATTGCGGTAGTTGTTTTCCCAACTCCGCCTTTTTGGTTTGCAACCGTAATTATTTTTCCCATTCTGTCCAATTTTTATCCTTCTGAAAAAACTACTTTTACTTTCAAAGTTACATAAAAAGAGATGATCAAAGAAATTTATTTCTTTTAATTTATTATAATTTCTTCACCAAATTCCAAAACCTTGCACCGCTTCCCTCTTTGCTCAACTTTGCTTTTGAATTCGAGCGGATCAGCTGCAATGACTGGGAAAGTATTGTAATGCATCGGGATGGCTGTTTTCGGATTGACGAATTCGACTGCTTTTACTGCATCATCTATTCCCATCGTAAAATTATCACCAATGGGTAAAAGCATGTAATCAATTTTATTTATTTCTCCGATTAATTTCATGTCTAAAAATAATCCAGTGTCACCCGTATGATAAATAATTTTATCATCAATAAATAATAGCACTCCCGACGGTTCGCCTGCGTACTGCATTTCATCGGTTAGCGAACCATGATGAGCAATCGTAAATTTTATCTTGCCAAAAGGAAATGAGTGACTTCCACCAATCCCCATTTTATGGGTATTAAAACCCTGCTTTTCTAAAATGAGTCCCAATTCATTCACACAAATGATTTGAGAATTGGATGCCCTCGCAATTTTTTTTGCATCACCAAGATGATCTCCATGCGCGTGCGTCAGTACAATAAAATCTGCAAATACTTCATTTGATCGGACAGGTGCATTCGGATTTCCATCTAAGAATGGATCAATAAGAAGACGTACTCCTCCTTTGGTGGTGATTTGAAAAGCTGAGTGAGACAAATATCTTAGTTTCATAACTTGACTCCTTCTAATATTTCAGAATAACTTTTATAAAATTGATTATTGCATTGAAAGCTTTAATTGAACTTTTCTGATTATCATATTTTGTTGAAATATCAATAAATGATATAGCAATTTTATTCCCGGCAGCCTTAAGAATCATTTCACTTTCTGCCTCAAATTCATTAGTTACCGGTAAAATCTTTCTAAGAATTCGAGCGTCGAATCCACGGTAACCGGATTGGCTATCGTAAATTTTTTGTCTGGTTTTAATTGAAAGAACAAGTGATGTTATCGTATTACTTAATACGCGCATAAACGGCATTTTAGAAAAAGAAAAGTTTCTTTTCCCGATCACAAATTGAGAGTTTTTCAAAGCTTCTAAAAAAGTAGGAATATATTTTGGTTCATGTTGATAATCTGAATCGAGAGTTACAATATATTTGCTCCCGAGTTCCAAAGCCTTTTCAAATCCTATTCTTAGTGCGGCGCCTTTTCCTAAATTCGTAAGATTTTTTAGCATAAAAATTTTAGAAGAATTCAACAAGTAATGATCAACATTTTGAGTTGACCCGTCATCCACAAGTATAAGATAATCAACCTTAGGCAGAGTATCTTCAATCACTTCCGCAAAAATCCTTTCCGGATTGTAAAAAGGGATAACTGCCGTAACCAATGATTTAGTGATTGCTGAATTTTCCGAATAAATTAATTAAATTCATTTTATTTTTTATCGGCGGCACATACATTAACTTTTGTCTTAACGCTTCTTTGGCAAGTCCCTTGGTTAAAACGCCGTTCTCAGCAACTGATATACTTCCCGTTTCTTCCGAGACGATAACGCAGATGACGTCTGCTTGCTCTGAGATACCTATCCCAGCGCGGTGACGCATCCCTAATGATTCCCCTTTATAAGTTGTTAAAGAAGTAAGTGGAAGCGTGCACCTGGCTGCCTCAATTACATTTCCTTTGATAATTACTGCACCGTCATGCAAAGCAGTTCTCGGGAAAAATATTGTCCGTAAAAGATCTTTTGATAAAACGGCATTAATGATATCTCCTGTTTCGGATATTCCGCGAATGCCCTTTGATCTTACCAACACCATCAAAGCGCCGTGTTGAAATTGTGATAACTCAAATGCCGCTTCCGATACAATGGTTGCAACTTCTTGTGACTCCCCTTTTTGCCCAAACCGAAGCCAGGGACTTCTTGCCAGCAACATTAAAATTCTTCTAATTTCAGGCTGAAATAAAATAATAAAAGCAATGATCCAAATTTCAGTAATGAATTTTAACAGCCAGTTGACAGCACGCAAATTTAATATTTGAGCAAAGAAGGAGAGCAAAAAGACCAGCATCAATCCTAAAAATATCTGCGAAGCCACGGTTCCTTTTAACAGTGTATAAAGTTTGTAAACAATAATTCCAACTATGGTAATATCCATTATATCGAAAAAAGATATGGAGATGAACCCTATTTTGACTATTTCAAACATTAGCGTAGAGCCGTAATAAGTTTTTTTGTTAACAAACCAAATTCCATGTTATGCGTACGAATAAGAGAAGCGCCTTTTGTAAACGCCACCGCTTCCATTATTGCAGTAGGAATATCTCGATTATTAGTGCCAAGATTCAAAGTTTTTCCTAAGAATGATTTTCGCGAAAGACCGATGAGCACCGGGTAACCAAGCCGCATAAAATCACTCAAGTGATTAATAATTTCAAAATTATGTTTAACTGTTTTTCCAAATCCGATACCGGGATCAATTATTATTTTTTTTACTTTGCAGATTTTCGCAGCAATTACCTGTTTTTCAAAAAAAGAATAAATTTCTTTAGTAAGATTTTTATAAGAAGGTGTATGCTGCATCGTTTTAGGATTTCCCTTCATGTGCATGATAATAAATCCTGCATCAAAAGCGCCGGCAATTTTAAACATGCGATCATCAAATGTACCGCCGCTAATGTCATTAACAATAACTGCGCCTGCCTTAAGAGCTTCTTCAGCTACTTCACTTTTTGTAGTATCAATCGAGATCAGTAACCCTTTTTTCTTTTTTAAAAGAATTTTGATAATCGGGATGGTTCGCGATAATTCTTCTTCGACGGAAATAAATCCTGAACCGGGACGCGTAGATTCGCCGCCTATATCAATTATATCTGCACCTTGCGAGTCTAATAATAATCCATGTTGAACTGCTTTTCTTGAATCAAAATACTTACCGCCGTCAGAGAAAGAATCGGGCGTAACATTAACAATTCCCATAAAAATAGGTTTTGAGAAATCGAGGATTTTATTTCCGAATCTGTATCTTTTCAAGAGAACCTTCTAAGAAGAACAACTTAGTTACTACAATAATACAATTTATTTCTAAACACATTCGCGCCGTGTGAAATGGCTGCACGAAAATGGAAAATGTTGAGTGAGATTTATCTCGTTCATCGCGAAGCGCTAATAATTACTTGTTTTTTCCAAGCGAAATAAATTTCACTCAACAATTCTCACCCACCCTCTGAAGTTCGTGGTGAAAGTAAGAGTAATTTATTACTCAATTTTTTTCTGATAGACAATTTTTCCACCGAGCACGGTCATCACAACTTCGTATAGATCGTTCATAACAACCATATCTGCATCTTTTCCAACAGCTAATATCCCCTTTCTGTTTTCAATATTAAGGACTTTAGCGCCGTTAACTGAAGCCATACGAACTGCATCAGTTAATTTTGCGTTTGCTGTTTCAACTAAGTTTTTTATTGCTTTGTTTAAGGTAAGTGTGCTGCCTGCAAGCGTGCCGTCTGGAAGAAAAGCTTTTTGATCTTTCATAAATATTTTTTGATCTGCAAATTCATATTCGCCTTCGTGCATACCTCCGGCGCGGATCGAATCAGTTATCAGAATAATTCCACTTGCACCTTTTAATTTTAAAAGTAATTCCATAACCGCGGGATGCACATGAAGTTTATCCGCAATTAATTCTATTTTTAATTCATTGCGTAATAAAGCGCCGAGGATGACGCCGCCGTCCCTATGGTGAAAAGGTTTCATCGCATTGAAAATATGAGTTACATGAGCTGCGCCATTGTCTATAGCTAATTCGATCTCATCGTATGTTGCCATAGAATGTCCGATTGAAAGGACAACCCCTCTTTTTGCCGCTGCGCGCATTACACCAATTGAACCCGGCAATTCCGGTGCAATGGTCATTATTTTCATCAAACCCTTAGAAGCTTCCCACATTGCATCAAACGAAGCTACCGTTGGTTCCCACAAATAACTTTCGTTCATGGCGCCTTTTAAACCTTTATTTAGATATGGTCCTTCCATGTGAATTCCGTAAATATTAGAGTCGGGATTAGTTTGAATATAAGTTGCAACTCTATTCAGATCATCAAGCAATTGCTTGTACGGTTTTGCAAATAAGGAAGCTAGTATGGTGGTAGAACCATTCCTTAAGAAATAATCACTAACCTTTTTTATGCTTTGATCATTTGCATCGGCAAAACCATTCCCACCACCTCCGTGAACGAGAAGATCCACAAATCCGGGTGCTATAGTATGACCGCTAATATCAATAATTTCGCAGTTATCGGGGATTTTTACATCCGAAGCTTTTCCTAATTCCTGAATAACTCCCTCTTTAAAAAGAATAACTCCATTTTTAACGATGCGGAAGGGAGTAACAATTTTCCCGCCAACTAATGCTTGACTCATTATTTCCTCTAGAAAATTTTATAAAATTGAATTTTTCAATTCAGTTGTTGCCGCTGTAATATTTTTAGCGTGGAATATGGAAGACCCGGCGACAAAGATTTCGCAGCCTGCTTCTTTAATTTTTTGAACAGTGTTTTTATTTACTCCACCATCAATTTCAATTTGATAAGAATATTTGTATTTCTCTCGAATATTTTTCAATTCTTCAATTTTGCGTAATGATGAAGGGATAAATTTCTGCCCGCCGAAACCTGGATTGACAGACATCACTAAAACTAAGTCAGCCTCTTCTAAAATATTTAATAAAGTAGAAACCGGAGTCGCCGGATTTATTGCTACGCCTGATTTACAATTGAATGACTTGATGAACTGAATTGTCCGATGTAAATGGGGAACGGCTTCCTGATGTACTGTAAGATAAGCGGCGCCTGCTTTTGCAAATTCCGGTATTAACGCATCCGGTGAAGTGATCATTAAATGAACATCTAAGGGCAATGATGTAGTTCGTTTTACCGCTTCAACAATTAAAGGACCGATGGTTAAGTTTGGGACAAAATGTCCGTCCATAACATCACAATGAATGATGTCTGCCCCACCAATTTCCGTCATACGAATTTGGCGGGAAAGATTTGAAAAATCTGCAGATAATATTGACGGTGCTAATAAGTTCATTGTTCTCTTGGATTTAGTTCTTCTTTTGTCTCAACATTTTTTGTAACGAAGAGATCTACTGCATCCCCTTGATTTAACTTGCCTCCGGGACTTGGATACTGATCCTTGACCGTGTTAGGAAGTAAATCAAAAGATGGTTGATAATTAATTTTACCAATCTTTAGGAAGGCTTCATTCAATATTTTTTCTGCTTCGTTCAGAGATTTTCCTAAAAGATTGGGAATTAAAATATCACCTTCCGTTCGCCCGGCGCTGACACTTACATTAAGAAAAGTTCCTTTTTTAATTTTAACGCCGGCAATAAACTGCTGGGCAATAATAATATCTTTCGGATTATCGGAGGAGACTTCCATAATTTCACCGATCTTCAATCCCACTCTCTCAAGAGCAAAGCGTGCGTTCGTAACAGATTTACCTAAGATAGTGGGGACAACAACCGTAGGTTCTCCACCGCTTAAAACTAAAAATATTCTTCTTCCCTTTTTAACCGTTTCTCCCGCTGAGGGTTTTTGTAGAATTATTGCATCCCTGGCAAAGCCTGTTTCAACAAAAGTAGTATCTCCAATTACAGGGTTTAAACCCGCTTCCTCCAAAATCTTCATCGCCTCCGACTGCTGCATATTCACAACTCCTGGGACTTGAACTTCTGCGGAATAAACAAACCAAGGCATGAACAAATAATTAAAGAGAAGCATAACAATAAATACCCCTGCGAAAAAGTAGAGTGGTTTTTTTACTTTTGGATTTTTTAAAAATTTATTCATCACTGCAAATATATCAATTCATAAAAAGTCTAACAAAAGAAGATTAAGCTTTTGTCGGTTTTCTGTAAATAAAGTTGTAAATCAGCATTAATAATGTGGCAACAACGCCAATCCCGAAAATAGAAAGGAAGATCAGTCCCGGATTATTACCCTTCGTAGCAAAATTATGATAGAGCAATCCGCCGATCGTTCCGCCGAATCCCCACGCAATAGCAATGGGTAAAAACGCATATCCCTGAAATAAAGCAGCCTGCCCTTGCGGAGCTAAATCGGCTATATATTCATAAAATCTTGGAGCTTGTGTTTGTTCACCGATTGAAAAGATGAAAATCCCAATCGCTAAAACCGGAATTGCCATATCGAAACTACCCAAAAAGCCGAAGGAAACTTTTTGTCCAATTGCTAAAGGAAGTGCAAGATACATAAAAAGCCAGCTCACTGCTGCTAAAACAAATCCGAAAACGATGGCTTGTCTTGTTGGAATATTCTTCGTCAAACGGTTCACCGGAATCTGAAAGAGAATAATCGTCCATGCACCAATTGAAATGATGATTTCGATCGGAGCTTCTTTTGAAATATAATCTGCTACATAAAATGGGAGGACAATAAATTCCTGCCAAAACACCAACCAGTAGAGAGAAAAAATGAGAAGGAACAGCATAAACTTTAAATTCTTCAAGACGACAAATAAATTTCTAAAAACGATGAGCAACCCGTCACTCTTTCTTATTAAATTTTCTTCAGGCTCTTTATAAAAAATTAATGTAGCAACAAACATCAGCGTGCAGCTTACTGCCGAAACAATGTAAACATATTGAATCCCGATTAAATCCCTTACAAAAAAAGCTAACAATGGACCGATAGCGGCGCCAATATTTACAAGCCAATAATAGATAGCGTACCCGAGCGATTTCGATTCCGGTGTGGAAGTTAACGCTACTGTACCAAGAACACTCGGTTTAATAAATGAACCACCGGTAGCGGTAAAAATTAAAATTACAGTTAACAGCCAATAAAGATTTTCTTTTGGATAGAAGGAAGAAAACATTTCCATCCCTGTTGAACCGATAAGAAAATAGCCGATAGCTAAAACAAAAAACGCGAAAGAAAAAGCTTTCCTAAATCCGAATTTATCTGCTAACGCGCCGGCAAAGACAGGAAGGAGATAAATTAATCCGCCGAATATTGACGAAAGTTGTCCCGCTTCCACTTCACTAAAATTTAGGTGATCGCGTAAGAAAAGGCTGAGAATGGTAGCTTGACCATAGTAAGCCAGGCGCTCAAACAATTCCATTACATTAGCTACCCAAAAGGAGGGTTTGAACCCGGATTTGACTTTTTGTAAACTGGCGGAAATATTCACGAAAAATGCTCCTTTTTCTTATTTTTTGTTTTAAGTAAAAGTTTTTAATTATTTTTGTGTAAGATAAAGAATTTGCAGCAAGTCTGAAAGAACTATGAAACTTTGTGTGGTTTGAATGATAAATAATTATTTTTTTCTCGTCCGTTTTGTAAAAGAATTACAGACAAAATTAACCGGTTGCCGTTTACATTCTGTCTTTTCTCAAGAAAAGGGTAAACTGCTTCTCTCTTTTACTAAGAATAAAAATGAGGTTTTCGTAGAATTCAGTACGGGCACGCAACTTCCCTACCTACAGGTAAGAGATTCATTTCACCGAGCAAAGAAAAATACCGGCTCTTTTTTTGAAGAATTTTACGACTCTGAATTACAAAATATTCAAGTAGCTAAGTTTGAACGGGTAATAAAATTCACTTTCAATAATTTTTCACTTTTTCTTCTTCTTCGTGGAAAAGACTCAAACGCTCTCCTCATTTCAAATACCGGGAGGAGAGAAGTATTTAAAGATTATACAACCGAAACGTGCAGCAAAATTGTCAATGAGCTTAATGAAACTGATTTTGCCGATTCTTTTGCTTTTTCAAATGAATTGGAACCATCCCCCGGCATTAAAGAATTTAAGAGCAGGTATCCTTTCTTTGGGAAGAAAATAATTGCCGAACTTCTTTTAAGAAGTGAAAATGGACAGAAAACAATGAATGGGATTATTGTTGATATCCTTTTTGATGTTATGAGTAACAAACTGGGGTTATTCCTTAACCGGAAGACTAAGGAGTATTCTCTTTTACCGGAATCTTTTTTAACCGCGCAAGCCATGGAAAAAGAAAAATCATTTGACTATTGTAAAGAAGCAATTCACGAGTTTCTCCTTGTTCAAATGCAATACCATTTATTCCAATCTCTTTATAAACAAGTGGTAAAATTTCTGGAAAAGGAGTCCACCTATACTATTGCAAAACTTAAAGCCATAAAGAGTAAGGTAGAAGAAGGTTCGAACGAAAGCATTTATACTGAATATGCAAATTTACTGCTCATCAATCTTCCCAATATTTCTAAGGGAATGTCGGCAATTGAAGTTGATAATGTTTATCACGACGGACTGAGTGAAAAAATCATTTTAAAAGAAAATCTCTCTCCGAATGAGAATGTAAATTATTATTTTAGTAAAGCGAAATCGGAAAAAGTTTTTTTTATTCGCGCTAAAAGTGAGATTTTACAATTATCAAAAAGATTAGAAATAGTAACTTCGCAGGAAAAACAGATGGTAGGTATCTCTTCTCTTGCAGGGTTAAAACAAGTTACGAAAGTATTACCTTTGAAAAATGATATCCGGAAAAATGACACCCCAAAAATAAATTTTAAACAATTTCTTGTTGACGGGAAATACAAAGTCTATGTTGGCAAAGACAGTAAGAATAACGATCTGCTTACTACTAAATTTGCAAAGCAAAATGATTTCTGGTTTCATGCAAGAAGCGTTTCCGGTTCGCATGTTGTTCTGCGTGTAGAAAATACGAAGGAAGCCGTTCCTAAACCGGTACTTAAAAAGGTCGCTCAAATTGCAGCATTTTTTAGCAAAGCAAAAACAGCAGGAACAGCACCGGTTTCCTATACTTTAAAGAAATTTGTTGTGAAAAGAAAAGGGATGGAAGTTGGAATGGTTTCCATGCTCAAAGAAGATACGTTATTAGTAAAACCGGAAATTCCGCAAGGCTGCGAAATGATTTTTGAAGAGAAGGAAGTATAAAGTCAGACGCCTAATATTCTCTAGGTAACTTTCGATTAAATACTTTATATTTGTAAAAATATCTAAAAGAAATGATGCAAAAGTTTAAACCTCCTGAAGAATGGTTCTTGCAAGCAGAATACGATATGGATACTGCTCAAAGGCTTTTACGCTAAAGTGCATTGCAACGATGCCCCAAAGACCCGTAATCTTTTATACTTGTTAGAGTTGATGAATGCAAAGGAAGATTTAATAATTCCCGATGAGTTCGAAGATTTTTTTAAGATTTTGAATGAAAAAAGTGTTCCCACAAGATACCCTGATATGCTTTTTGGTATATTGAAAGAATTCAAAAAGACAAACACGAAACAATTTATTACTAAAGGGAAAAAGGTTCTTAAGTGGATAAAAGGAAAATCAGTTTAATAAAAGATACGGTCAGCGGTGTTTTAGATCGCAGCAAAGTTGAATTAAATAGAATTGTTCTCTTCGGCTCTTATGCTAAAAATGAACAAAAGGAGGATAGTGATATTGATCTAATCATTGTATCTAAGAATTTTAGAAATGACACCTGCTTCAAACGGATTGATAAAGTTTTAAACTTGAACTCAACACTTGTAAAAACGTTAAAAAAACCATTTGATGTTCTTCTTTATTCGGATATTGAATGGAATGACTCCGCTACTATGATGATCCGTGAAGCTAAAAAGAACGGAAAAACACTTTATTGCAATTAGCAGTGTTTACATATTTCGAGCAACTATAAAATAATTTAGCAGACTGGAAGAATGGTGCTCTTTCGATCATTAAGGTAAATGATTTTAAGAATAATGTTCAGTGATATGTGACTTTTTGAAAAATGATCAGCAAGTACTTTAATAATAAAGGAGATTCACTATGAGACTTATCATTCAACCATCGTACGATTCCGCATCTAAGTGGGCTGCACATTATGTGGCAGCTAAGATTCTTGAATTTCAACCAACCGCAAAAAAACGTTTTGTGCTCGGACTTCCAACCGGCTCTTCCCCGCTTGGTCTTTACAAAGAGCTTATTAAGTTGAACAAGAAAGGAATTGTTTCTTTTCAATATGTTACAACTTTTAATATGGATGAATACGTCGGCTTGGCAGAAAATCACCCGCAAAGTTATCACTACTTTATGTATCATAATTTTTTCAATCACATTGATATTGATAAAAAGTATATCAACATTTTAAACGGAAATGCGAAAGACCTGGAAAAAGAATGTCTTGCTTACGAAAAGAGAATTTCAAAAAGCGGCGGCATTAATTTATTTATCGGCGGAATTGGTCCCGATGGACACATTGCTTTTAATGAACCGGGTTCTTCTCTCGGTTCGTTAACAAGAGTAAAAACGCTTACGCTGGATACAATTATTGCTAATTCAAGATTCTTTGATAATGATGTAAATAAAGTTCCAAAGACTGCTTTAACCGTGGGAGTAAAAACTGTTCTTGATGCTGATGAAATCTTACTCATTATCAGCGGACATGCAAAAGCACGCGCCCTTGCAAAAGTTGTGGAAGAAGGAGTAAACCATATGTGGACTGTCAGCGCTATGCAGCTTCATCCAAAAAGTATCATCGTGTGTGATGATGCTTCAACTGTGGAATTGAAAGTGGGTACGGTAAATTATTTTAAAGATATTGAAGCGTCGAATTTGAATCCCGATTCGCAACTACATATTCGAAAGTAAAGATTAAGTTGAAGAAACCTAACCCGGATAAACCCCGCAATAAGCGGGGTAAACCGGGAATCACATAAAAAACAAATACCTAATAATTTTAGATGAATGAGAATCATGCATCCATTCATCCTCATTCAATCATGCTATCACTTAATTTGCCTCATTACTATTCTGCCAAAAATTACACGAATTTTAGTGTTAAGGTGCCACGTTTTTTCTTTTGAAAAAAAACTAAAAAGGGAAAGAATAATTTTTCCCTCTCGTCGTCAGCTAAATCCTGAAGGATATAGCTGAACGAAAATATATCCCGATAAATCTCATAGGCGTCAACCTAAGAATATCAATTTCTGTTTTGATTCACAGTTAATTGTTTAATTGTTCGATTGATTAAGCATTTTATTAATGTCATGCCTTCGGCATTTAGTTCTGCTCTTTTCAGGTGTTGTTATAATAATTTCATCCTTTCGGGATTGAGAAAAATAAATCCCGAAGGGATAACATAATTATAGAGAAACGAATAAAAGAGCAAAGAAAATCCC
>MNVA01000011.1 GCA_001871325.1 Ignavibacteria bacterium CG1_02_37_35 | reverse complement strand
GGCGTTGCAGTTGATAATACCAAAACACAAACGAGAAGTGAGCAAAATATTTTCACGTGAATTCTTTCTAAATTGAAGTTAAATAATTTTATTAATCGAAAATTATAAAATCAAAACCGTCTGAATCTTTTTATTCAGAATGAACATCAAACAAAGCAAACCAAATATAATTCAGAAAAAAACATGAAAAAATTCTTTTTAACTTATTGGAAATATGGAGCTGTTCCTCTCGGCGCTGCTGTGGGTTATGCCTATTACTATTTTATCGGATGCCAGAGCGGACATTGTGCGATTCAGAGTAATCCCTATTACAGCACTCTTTACGGCGCTATGCTCGGCGGAATTTTTATTTTCCCTTCGAAGAAAACGAAACCGAAAAGCGAACAAAATCAAAATCAAAATCAAAATGAAAATAACTAAAGAAATTTTTATTGAAGATTTAGTCCGTGAACTTCCCGATGCTGTTGAGTATTTGATGAAGCATGGAATCCGCTGTTTGCAATGCGGCGAACCGGTTTGGGGAACGCTTGAAACAGCCGCAAAAGAAAAAGGATTTACACCGGAACAAATTGATATTTTTGTAAATGAACTCAACGCTTTACAGAAAGAATAGATTTTACGTTCAAAACTTTTTGTCTATAATCTCAACTACTTTATTTGCTTGATGCCCTGCGGCAATCATCACCCGCGGAGCCATAACGCCTTCAGCTAAGAAATCTGTTTTATTATCTCCACATACAAAAATATTTTTAGAAAGCATTTTTGTTTTGATTGTGTTTGCCGTTCCGCACCCGGCTAAACCGGAAGCTAAAACTAAACATTTAGCTTTAAATAATTTTCCGGAAAATGTTTTCAGCAACATTGCTTTTTCAGAAACTTGATCGAATGCTTCCACCACAATATGCGCTTCTTTGAAAATGATTTTGATATTTATTCCGTTCAATTTTTCATAATGCTTTTCTATTTGTAGAAACGGATTTATCATTTTCAATTTTTCTTCCAGCGCATCAACTTTACGCTTGCCGATATCATCTATAAAATATTGCTGGCGGTTGAGATTCGTCGGTTCAACAACATCAAAATCAACAAGAATTAATTTTCCGATTCCGATGCGGGCAAGCGCTATTGCAGCGTTACTGCCGAGTCCACCGCACCCTGCAATTCCAATTACCGCTTTTTCTAATTTACCTTTTAGCTGTGGAGCGTTGCGAAATGTGAGTTCGGCGTAAGTGATTTTCTTCATTTTACCCGCCGCCGGTTGGCAGAAATAATTGTACTCTGTCGTTTTCTTGTAAAATAGCGTTGCGTGATTTTTCTTCATTATTTATAAAAACCGAAATGAATTTTTGGTGTTCTTTCAGAATTTTCAACTCTGTTAAAAGTTCTGCAACAGTACAACCGGTTGCAATGTCAAGAAAACTTTTATTCTTAATACCTTCGATATGCAAAAGTCCGAGATATTCAAAAAATATTTTCATATCAATTTCACTTATTCGATTTCAGAATAATTTAAACGAAAATGTTTCGCGTCTTTCTGATAAATGATTGATTGAATTTCCGCCAGGATTCCAATGGCAATTTCATTTGGAGTTTCGCCGCCAATATCAAGCCCCACCGGTGAATAGAGATTCTCCAATGAAACATTTTCTTTAAGTGTTGCTTTCAATTTAAAGATTGATTCTCTCACTTTTTTCTTCGACCCGATCATTCCGATGTATTTCATTCCCGGATAAAATTTGTAAAGATATTTCAAGACATTCAGGTCATGCGCATGAAAATGCGTAACCAAAAGAGCGAACGCATTTTCATCTAATTGAAGAGAAGTATTTTCTGCCGATTCAAGTTTTGAAAAATCGAAATAGATTTTTTTATCGCACAGCGTTTCGTTCATCTCTTCTAACATTTCTTCCCGGTTATCAATAAAGACAACATAAAAATTTAATTGCTTAGCCAGTTTTGCAACTGCCTGCCCCACGTGTCCAGCGCCAAAAATGTACATGACCCTTTCGTACCGAAAAACCTCATAAAAGACTTTCATTTCGCCGCCGCAAAGCGCATCCATCTGCACAACATCTTTACTTTTTACTTTTATTTTTTCCTGATCATTTTTTTCTTTCGTCATCAAAATGGTTTCGGAAAGATTTTGAACATTTTCTTCGATAAGTTTTTTTGCTTTTTTGATGATATAATATTCTGCTCCACCGCCGCCAACTGTCCCTGCGATTCTTCCTTCTTCACCGACAAGCATTTTAAATCCTGTTCTTCCGGGCGTACTTCCTTTTACTTCTGTTATCGTAATTAAAACAGACGGTTTGTTTTCTTTTATCCGCTCTTGCAGAGTTTGAAATATTTCGATCATAAAAGTCCAACTTCATTATTAAATTCTTCAATTAACGAATCAATTTTTCCCGTTAAAGAACGTGTGCTGTTCCAGTATTCTTCGTCATTCCATTGAGCGTTCAATTCACCTAATTCGCGCTGCTGCTGTTCGATCCATGTAAAGTATTTTAAATTGTGGATGCGCTTTTTGTCTTGATAATTCAGCTCAAGCATGTTGTCGGTTCTTTGTCCTTGGAGCGATTTGTGAAATGATTTCGCCGCATCAAGTTCAGAATATTTTCCATATTTATCATTCATTTCTTCAAGACGTGAACCGTAGAGTTCCATCGAATCGGTTAAAATTGTAAAGATAACATCATGCTCATGAAGCTCGTAATATTTCGCAAGCTTTACAGCAGAAAGCATATTTGCAATTCCGGAAATTCCCGCAGCGGAAAGTTTCGCAACGGTTTGTTCATCAACACCTTCTTTTAAAAGATATTTTTTCCCTTCTTCATCATTAAACAAACGGGAAAGTTCCATGCAGTCTTCGTCATCAATTGCAAAAACAAAATCAGTATTCTTTACGTTGTGTATCCAGGGAACGTGTTTGTCGCCAATACCTTCAATGCGGTGTCCGCCGAATCCATTTTGTAAAAGCGTCGGACATTGCAGAGCTTCACTCGCGCCGATTTTGCATGAAGGATATTTTTCTTTTAAATAATCCCCGGCAGCTATGGTTCCACCCGAACCGGTCGCGGAAACATATCCGGCTAATCTTAATTTTCCGCCCAATGATTTTTTCATTTCTTCAAAAACTTCTTCAACTGCACTGGCGGTAACTTCATAATGCCAGAGGTAATTTCCAAATTCTTCAAATTGATTAAAGATCAAAATATCTTTTCTTGTTCTCTTTAATTCCCAGCATTTATCAAAAATTTCTTTCACATTACTTTCGCAGCCGGGAGTTGCAATAACTTCACCGGCAAGATTTTTTAACCAATCAAATCTCTCTTTGCTCATCTCTTCAGGAAGTATTGCGATAGATTCGCAGCCAAGCAAAGCAGAATTGAAAGCACCGCCACGGCAGAAATTCCCGGTTGAGGGCCAAACAGCTTTCTGCCATGTGGAATCAAAATTTCCCGTTACAAGCGCCGGAGCTAAACAGCCAAACGTTGCGCCAACCTTGTGCGCGCCGGTTGGGAAATATTTCCCGGAGATTCCAATAATTTTTGCTTTCACTCCCGTTAACGATGAAGGAAATTCAATATAATTAACACCGCCGAAACCGCCGCCGAATTCTTTTTGCTCGTTCTTCCACGAAATTCTAAAAAGGTTTAAAGGATTAACGTCCCACAAACCAACGTGCTTGAGCTGCTCTTTTATTTTTGCAGGAGTTTTCTCGGGGTGCTTCATCTGTTCGAAAGTCGGAATCACAATTCCTTTTTCTTTACAGCGTTGAATATTGTTTTTACGGGCTTTGTCGTTTCTTTTCAAATTGATCATTAGTGTTCCTTAATTCATTTTTTATAAAATATTTTTTTTGCAATCAATAAATCGGCTTCGGTATCAATATCGAAACCAATTCCTAAATCTTCACTCAAAACAGAATTCCCCGAAAAATTTTTCAACACATCACGGAGAGTTGCATTATCATTTTCTTTTTTAACAGCCGATTTGACTTTTTTATTTATCAAAATCGGGTGACCTTTTTTTTTCTTCCCGTTTTCAAGAAGTACTGCCGGTTGAATGAAATCATATTTTTTTTCTGCTTCAAATTTCGTTTTCAGCAAGCTATATGTTTCAATCGAAATGAAAGGCATATCTGCCAGAGCGATAAATACATTTTCGTACTGTGCGGTTTCCGTTCCGGCTTTAATTGATGAGAACATTCCGGCTTGATATTGCTGATTGCAAATCACTTTGATGTTCTTTGTATCAACAAATTTATTTTTTTTAATCAACTCAACTAATCTGTCAAAGTTACAGCCGCCAACAACAACAACTTCATCACAAACGGAAACCAATTTTTGTAATGAATGAAAAAGCAACGGAACATTTTGAATTTCGATTTCAATTTTCCACGTATTCATCCGGGATGAATTTCCGGCAGCTAAAAGAATTCCCGAATAGTGGTTGCCGCTCATTTTAGTTGTTCAATTTTAATTCTTCAAAAATAATTTCTAAATCCGGAGGAAAAGTTTTTGGAAAATTAACTTTTTTAATTGCCGAATCAATGTCTTTCAATCCGTTCCCGGTTAGAAGACAAACAACCGTTGCATCCTTTGAAATTGTTTCTTTCATCTTCAGCAAACCGGCAAATGATGCCGCTGATGAAGGCTCACAAAATATCCCGGTTTTTTGTGAAAGCAATTTTTGCGCAGAAAGAATTTCATCATCAGAAACCAAAACAATATCGCCGTTAACTGTTTTTAAATCTGCTACAGCGCAATATCCGTTTCGCGCTACATTCACCGAAATGGAGTCCGCAACTGTATCCGCTTTGTACTGCAAATTCCACTTGTCAAAATGAAAAGCGTCAAAAAGAAACCGGCTTCCTTCCGCTTGCACGGCAATAATCTTCGGAAGTTTTTTCACCAGACCAAGAAATTGCAGATCGAGAAATCCTTTTATTACGCCGCTTAGCACAACGCCATCTCCGGCAGGAAGGAAAATGTAGTCAATGTTTTTTAACTGCGAAACCAATTCAAACGCAGAAGTTTTTTTCCCTTCAATCGTCATCGGATTATAAGCAGTATTTCTATTTAAGAATCCTGTCTTTTCAGAAAATTTTAGCGAAAGATCAAACGCTTTGTCGTAATCGCCTTGAATGGGAATAAGTGTTGCGCCATATTGCAAACATTGAACGAGCTTTGCTTTCGGCGCTGTTGAAGGCATAAAAATAAATGCTTTTTGTCCGGCGGATGCAGCAATTCCAGCCATTGATGAAGCGGCATTTCCCGTTGATGCGAGAACAATTTCTTGTAAACCGAATTTTTTTGCAAACGCAGAAACGAGAAACGAGGCTCTATCTTTATATGAACCGGTCGGATTTGCGCCGTCATATTTCAGATAAATATTTTCAAAACCAAGTTCGTTTTTAAAATTCTTTGCGTGGACAAGAGGTGTGTTGCCAACAGGAAGCGGTGGAAAAAATTCTTTTTCAACAGGAAAATAATCGTGAATGTCGAAAACATCGTTTTCTTCTTTTGAATTTCGTAAAGCTTCGGGAAGTTGAACTTTGAGAATTCCTTTTAATGGTCTCCCTTCAAGATTTTCTTCACGGCATTGTGGACACAGCATTAAATCTTTTGAGATAGCATAAGTTCGTCCACAATTAGTACATATATAATTGTACTTAAAAGAATTTTTCATAGATGATTCTTCTCACCCCTTTGGTTTATCTTCTTTTTCTCTTTCGTTATTCCGGGTGGTAAAAAACTCTCTTCAGTAACCACCGATTTACCTGTTTTCTCCTCAAGTTGAAGCCTGGCACTTTTAGCAATCATTCCGCCTTTTTCACCGGCAATTTTATTTTCATTTAATCCGGTGGCGTCCATTGTTTCTGCAATCTGACGGGTAGAGA
The DNA here is from genome assembly GCA_001871325.1 of Ignavibacteria bacterium CG1_02_37_35. Classification (GTDB taxonomy): domain Bacteria; phylum Bacteroidota; class Ignavibacteria; order Ignavibacteriales; family Ignavibacteriaceae; genus UBA1563. Next base: position 11,459 of record MNVA01000011.1, on the reverse strand, counting down.
GTTCGGCAAGAGCTGTAAAGATTAGTTCGGCTTCGCTCATGTGATCTCTTAGATTTTGCGTTTTTATTTTTTTTAAGTCTTTGTGTTCTTTTATTGTTAAGCCTGCCCATTCTTGATGGATAATGTTTGTTAAGATCGCAAATTCCACTCCTTCTTTTATTTCGTGCTCTTTCCAGTAATCGGTTAACTTATTTCTTGTCTCTTGCCCCAACATCCTTTGCTGAATCCATTTTTGGCTTCTTCCATGTTTTTGCCAGTTTTCTCTTGCGCGGTTTAGCGATATTTCAGGATCAGCAATTTCTTTCATCCTTTCGTAACCGACTTTTGCAAGCCATAATTTAATTGGTTCAGCTTTTGGTGAAGGAACAGATTGAACTAACCGTAAAAGCGTTTCGGGATCAGCAACATCGGTAAGGTATTTTTTCCCATCTGAAGCGGTTAATTTCAGTCGGTTACATTTTGTAACCACCTCGCTTCCTTCCTTGGCGAGCCTATTTTTAAGTACTTTCCAGTAGTTTCTTGCCTTTTGGAAATCTTGTTGGTCAGTCAATGCCTGAATGATATCCACAACCGAAAAATACCATAGCTCTTTATCGTTGTCATAGTGGCGGCGTATTTTGAATTTGTCAAATATTGCGAGACTCGTTTCCATGTTACCTCTATCTTAAAATACTTTGAACGTTTTGTACTCAAACCACAATATAGAAGAACAGATCAATTATGATTTTAACGGATCATAAAAAATCAGCGTCCCATTGTGTTTACATGGTTAGCGCCATAATCGCTTTTGCCGTGTTTTTTGCAACTAAAATTATAATGAATTTGATTAAATATAACATCCATAAGTTATAAATTAAAGTAATAGTCCCTGATCTTATTAGAAATGAGTTTTCTTCTTTCAATTAAAAACTGTTCATAAGAATTGACATCCATTGTATAGATTGATTCTGATATGCAATTCTGAGCAAGATTATTTTTAAGTTCTTCTTTTGAATCAATTGAACCGTATTTAAGCTTACCATTTTCACACTGTTTCAGCAAATCCATAAAATAATCTTTCGGGGCTTTGCTTCCGACCTTGATATTTATTTCTGATTGCATATAAACATAATTGGCAATTTGATTGTATTCTGATCTTTTTAAACCATTATGCTTAAGGTATTCTTTAGGGAAAACATGATGAATATCACCCCTGTGAGTTATAAGATCAGAAACAGAAATATCGCGAGATAGAAATCCTTTATCATTTGCTCTGACTTGTGAAGCAAGATAAACATTAAAAAATGGACTGCTGGAAACGGAAGTATCGAGTGATTGCACTAAAGAAAAATCCCAAAAAGCATCCGAGAGTTCTGCTGATTCAACATTCTGCAAAAATTCTTGAAATGGCTTTGACGAGATATTTTTAATGTCAAAATCAAAAACAGATTCTGGTGAGCCTGAATAACGTCCAGTCAACGCTGACATTACAAACCATTTGCGGACATACCGTTCAATTTCAGCTTGGTTATAATTTAGTTGTCTAAGTTTCAAATAAACGATATAAGCAAAATTGAGAGCATTCTGAGAACGAATAAGTGAAGAAGAAACAAAGCCGGCAGAACGAATAATCATAACAAACTTTTTGAAATTCGACTCGTTAATAAAATTTAGTATTCCATTTTCAAGACGTTCAAAAGATTGTTTTGCAATGGATTCTTCAAATGTTCTTGTTTCAAAATTTCTACCGGAGAGAAGGCTAACTAAATCAGAAAGCCGACCACGGTTGAATTCGGATGTGAAAGCTACACGTAAAAGATCAGTATAGGCGGGGTCATAAATATCATCATTCTCGTTTCTAAGCCAGGACATTTTTTTGAAATATTCGCTGGCAGCAAATTCTGTATCAATTTCGGAAATGACGTTGTAAAATTCCGGTGCAATTGCAAGGTGGCAAAAATAATCAATACATTTACGAATGATTGAGCCGTTGTATAATTCATTTGAGGCAATCTTAGACATAGCAAAATCTGCTTGACTAAGCACCACCCCTTGTGAATTAATGCGAATAAATATTTCAGTAACAACTTCAATATCAAGATCGGAATCAAGCTCAATAAGACCGATTTGTTTTGTGATTAATTTTTTTAACAAATCAAAACGATTAAAGATTAACTCTTGAGATACTTCCGGATTCTTTGAGCAATAATCATTAACGAGCGTGAAGAGATTTGTCTCCGCTTGAAATAAAACTGCAATGTCAGGAAACCAATGAGAATCTTTTGCAATTGCGGTATTAAAGACTTCGAAGCGTTCTTCAAGAGGATGAAAGGAAATGGTTATCCTGGTTCTTTTGTAATCTTTGTTAATAATCTTTTGCCCAAGAATTGCGGCGGTTAAAGCTGTAACTCTTTGTTGTCCGTCAATAAGAATTTTTTTACCTTCGGCATTATGCCCATCTTTTAAACGTACGTTTGGATTCTTCCAAGAAATTAGATAACCGATAGGATAACCTTGATACAGAGAGTCCATGAGGTCGCGAACCTTAGATGAATCCCAAACAAAAGGACGCTGAATTTCAGGAATTGCAATTTCTCCGGATTTAACAAAGGCAAGTATTGTTTCAATTAAGTATTGATTGACTGAGTATTTTTGCGTCTTCATTAAACGAATTCTTTAAATTATTTTTATTTGTTTTTGTGGCATTCATCGTTCAGCAATCTGATGGGTAAACAATTCCGCCTACGCCATGAAGCTTGTCTTCACGGCATGCGGGCCAAAGCATTAAATCTTTTGTAATTTCATACTGTGTTCCACAAAGGGAACAAACATAAACGAACTTATTTTTCATAAAATAAACTAAGCAGCCAATTCTAATCCAATACCTTCAAGCACAACTTGTTTAAAGGTATCATTTCCACCCAGTCTTTTTTTAGTATCAAGTATTTCAATTCCTGCAACAACACCTTCGCTATCATAATCAACGGCAATCCCTTCTGCAATATGCTTGGTAGTTACTGTTGTTTCCTTAAAAGTAATACTCAATGCGTCAATTTCTTTATCATAACTTATTTTCATAAAAGCTCCTTAAAAAAAGTATGTGTACACTGTAATTACAACGATCTCATTTTCTTCTTTAACAAAGATTGGTCTAACCTGTTTTGTTGAGTAATGTACTCCATTCCACATTTTCTCAAAAGTAAAATTCTTTCGGCAATCATCTTCCTTGATCGGTTAAATGCCACTCACAATTTCTGATAGCGGATTCAACTTCAGCAAATGAAAAACCTCGTTTAATCAAGTAACTCTGTGCATGCAAACTTAACCGGATAGGTTTCATATATCAATACTATTTTTGATGCTAAACGCTATCACATGGTTAGCGCCATTATTGCTTTTGCCGTATGCAAGCGGTTTTCTGCTTCATCAAAAACGATAGAGATGTCCGGGTTGTCTAAAATTTCATCCGTTACTTCGTTGCCGCGGTCTGCGGGTAAAGCGTGCATCAGTTTCACATGTTTGTCGGCAAGCTTTATTCTCTTGTCGTTGCAAATCCACGATTTATATTTATCGAGATTGCCTTTCATTTCTTTTTTACATCCAGTTTCATTTTGTAAATATTGATCAACATCATAAAAACCGAAACCGCCCCAATTTTTTGGAATGACGATATGAGCGCCTTCAAACGCTTCATCCATACTGTTTGTAAATTTAAGAGAACCGCCGCCTGCTTCAGCATTCTTATATGCTTTGTCAACAATATTTTTGCTTAGTGGAAATTCTTTCGGATGTGCGACGGTAACATCAATTCCGTAGCGTGGGAAAAGAAGAATTTGCGTTTGCGGAACAGAAAGCGGTTTGCTGTGCGTGTCTGCGTAAGCCCACGATATCGTAACTTTTAATCCTTTCGGTTCTTTACCGAAGTGTTCAAAGATAGTCATCAAATCAGCCAAGCCTTGGAACGGATGATAAACATCATCTTGCAACGACATCACCGGAACGGTTGCGTTGGCAGCAAGTTCATTAAGATATTTTTTGCCGACGCCGTAAAAACAATTTCTACAGGCGATGCCGTGTCCCATACGGGAAAGAATGATCGCTGTATCTCGTGCAACTTCACCGTGAGTGATCTGCATTTTATCCGGCGTTAAATCGTGCGCGTGTCCGCCGAGCTGCGTCATACCGGCTTCCATTGAGTTTCTTGTGCGTGTTGACTGCTCAAAGAAAATAGCGAATAATGTTTTATCCTGCAATAAGCGGTGAGGTTCGCCCATCGCAAATTTTCTTTTTAAATCGAATGCCACTTCAAACGCTGTGTCAAGTTCTTGCTTTGACCAGTCATCATCTGAAAGGAAATGTTTTTTTGAAAGATCTGAAACCATTCGTGTTCTCCATTTTTAATTAGATAATATTATAAAACATTTGGAATTTCTTTGGGAAAATATTTTTTGATAATAGATTCATTCTGTCCCTCATACCCACAAACCCCAGAACGAGGTGAATTTACCCGTTCAGCAATATATTCTTCTCCTTCGTCTATAAAACACTGATGTGTCTTTGCACAACTTTCACATACTTGTTCACCGCAACTGGTACAATCATAAACCGACAATATTTTTTCACATGAAGAACATAGAATTTCAGGTTTCTTGTTTATTGCCAAAACACGAATTGGTTTTTCATCAGATGAATCTATTTGAGCTAACATTTTAATCTTTAAATCTGTAGTTGAACCGAAATCATATTCATAGTCTAAGCTGAGACCTTGCTGATAAACATCATACAATTTTTTATTCATAGCAATTTCATTTCTCTTAATCGAAAACGCACTTAAATGTCCACAACACTCAAGCCAAATATCCCGTAAAAATGTATCCACTTTTTTTAATGTTAAAACCGATGAAACTTCAACGAGTATCCAATAAGCTCGTCCATAAGTTGCTTCCACTAAAAGTGAGAAGTATTTATAGTTTTTTTCGTTGTTGAATTGCGAATCAAACACGATTTTTGCTTTACATTTTTCTATATGCTTTCCCACCGTTCTTTTTGTTACTACTTCATTGCAATAACAACAAATGCCTTCATACGACTCTTGGCTCATATAAACCACCTTTGATTAATTTATTTTTAAAATATTTCACAAAACAACGCATAGAAAGCGCTGGCTTTCATCAAATGTTCAACCGGGACTTTCTCATTCGGCGCGTGCGCCATTACTTCGTTACCGGGACCAAAGCCGATAACCGGTATTCCATACATTCCATTAATTGAGATTCCGTTAGTTGAAAAAGTCCATTTGTCAACAACAGGTTTTTCGTTGAACAATTCCGTAAATACTTTTATCCCGGTTTGAACAGCCGGATGATTTTCTTCAAGTTTCCACGTAGGATAATATTTCTCCATGCCGTACTTCAAGCCGGTGAAAGCTGTCTCATCGTAATAAAGTACTTCAACTTTTGCATTCATATCTTTTACAATTTCTTCAACTTCTTTTACGGCAAGTTCTTTGTTTTCGCCCCAGGTTAATCTTCTATCAAGATGAATTTTTGCGAAATCTGCAACTGCGCAAAGTGAAGGACTTGAAGAAACAAATTCGGAAATTGTAACCGACCCTTTACCGAGAAATTCATCATACGCTAATCGTTCATTTAATTTTTCAATTTCCAACGCAGCGTGCGAAGCCATATAGATTGCGTTCTTTCCGCGTTCCGGCGCAGAGCCGTGTGCAGAAAGTCCGAAGAAAGAAATTTCTATTTCCATTCTTCCGCGGTGACCGCGATAAATATTCATGTTAGTTGGTTCGGTAACGATAACGCAATCGGGTCTAACATTTTCTTTTTCAATAAGATATTTCCAGCAGAGCCCATCGCAGTCTTCTTCCATGACCGTTCCGGTAACGAGCAATGTTATGTCATTTGTTAGACCAAGCTCTTTCAAAATTCTTCCGGCAGTAATTGCGGCAATCGGACCTCCTTTTTGATCAACACTGCCTCGCCCGTGAACGTAACCGTCCTTAATTTCTCCGCCGAGCGGATCGAAATCCCAGTTCTGCAAATTCCCTAAATCAACCGTGTCTATATGCCCGTCAATTGCGATAATTTTTTTCCCGTTACCAATTCTTCCGATAATATTTCCGAGTCCGTCAATTTTCACTTCATCGAAACCGGCTTCTTCCATCATCCGTTTTAGTTCGAAGATGACCTCTTTTTCTTTTGTACTGAGGGATTTTATCCGAACAAGTTTAGAGAGATTTTCTGAAGTATATTGTTCATATTTTTTTGCAAGATCAAATATTTGTTTGGCAAGTTCCATTCTGTTTCCCGTTTTTAATTGTGATTTTCGGTGCGGTTTGTAACCGCAGGGATGAAGGATTATATGATGTTTCTGCTTTCACTAAAAAGTAATTTGTAATAATTGCAGAACAAACTTACAAATTCTCTAAGAAATTTTATAGAGATTGTTATGAATATTCTCATTAATTTTGAAAAGAAAAATCTGATAGACAAAAAAAATTATAATTCTTATTGGTTTAAATTTCTAAAGGAAAGATAAGTATGTCCGACCAAATGACTCCCATTCCTTTCACACAACTCTTTGAATGGATGCTCTCCGAATTTAATTATGAAAAAACCATTTTCGGTATTCCTCAATCGAATTTCTTTTATAAAAAAAACACTGGGCAAGTAAAAGTTTTTAATGAAGAGTTGGAAATGCCTCTCGGTCCCGCCGCTGGTCCGCACACGCAGCTAACACAAAATATTGTTGCTTCTTATTTAACCGGCGGGAGATTCTTCGAATTAAAAACCGTGCAAATTCTTGATGAACTAAAAGTTGATAAACCCTGCATTGATGCGCAGGACGAAGGCTATAATGTTGAGTGGTCGCAGGAGTTAAAGTTAGAGCAATCGTACGATGAATATTTGAAAGCGTGGATATTGCTTCATCTGGTAAAAGAATTATTTGGTTTTTCAAAAAACAAGGCGCGAGGATTTGTTTTCAATATGAGCGTCGGTTATAATCTTGAAGGAATTAAAACCGAACGTATGAACAAATTCATTGAGGATTTGAGAAACTCAGCGCACAATGAAAAGTTTACCACATACAAGAATGAATTGATCGGGAAGTTAAAGGATGAAAAAGTTCGTCAGTTAATAAGACAATCAATTAATCCCGGAATTAATATTGAAAAACTTAGTACTTCACTCCAAAATATTTCACCGAACATTTCTGATTCGGTAACGCTTTCCACAATGCACGGCTGTCCCCCGGAAGAAATTGAAGCCATCGCAAAATATCTTCTTAAAGAAAAAAATCTTCACACGTATGTGAAATTAAATCCAACTCTGCTTGGGTATGAAAAAGTAACTTCAATACTCCATCAATTGGGATTTCACGACATAGAATTAGATCAAATTTCTTTTGAACATGATATAAATTTTGCGAATGCAGTTCCAATGTTAAAACGATTACAAACTTTTGCCAAAGAACATAAGAGAGAATTTGGCGTTAAACTTTCCAACACACTCGGCGTTAAGAACAGAAAAAAAAATCTTGCCGGTGATGAGATGTATATGTCGGGGCGTTCTTTATTCCCCCTTACGATTAATGCCGTTCATCTGCTTGCACAAGAATTTAATGGTGAATTGAATATGTCGTTTTCCGGCGGCGCAACGATCAACAATGTTCAAGAAATTCTTAACACGGGAATTTATCCTGTAACGTTTGTAACTGATTTATTAAAGCCGGGAGGATTCGGACGCTTATTTCAAATGGCGGAAAAAGTTGAACAGAATAATTCTTCCGGCAAAAAGATTGATGTTCAGAAAATTAAAACTCTGGCTGATGATTCTTTGATAAATGAGATTTATAAAAAAGATAAACGGGAAATCAGCACAGTAAAAATTCCAACAAAATTAGAGTTGTTTGACTGCTATGTTGCGCCGTGCGAAGAAGCATGCCCGATTCATCAAGACGTTGCCGCATACATTCGTCTTGTGGAAGAAGGCAGATATGATGAAGCGTATGAAGTGATTGTTTCAAAAAATCCGCTGCCGTTTATTACCGGTTACATTTGCGATCATCAATGCCAGGCAAAATGTACGCGGTGGGATTATGACGACCCGGTGAAGATTAGAGAAATGAAAAAAATTGCCGCACAATTCGGCTATAAAAATTATTTTGATAAAATCACTTTGACAAAAAAAGTAAGTGATGCGAAAGCCGCTGTTATCGGCGCTGGTCCTGCAGGTTTATCATGCGGATATTTTCTCGCCAAAGCGGGATTTGATGTAACCATTTTTGAGAAGACTCCACGCGCCGGCGGAACAGTTCAACACGTTATTCCTGATTTCAGAATTCCTCAAGAAGCAATTGACGCTGATATTGAGTTCATTAAAAAACATGGAGTAAAATTTCAATTTGGAACGGAAGAAAACTTATCAATTGAGAAATTAAAAACCGAAGGATTCAAATATATTTTCATCGGCATCGGCGCAACAAAATCCTACCCGGTACGTTTGGAAGGAGAACAGCAGGCGGTTCTCAATGCAATAGATTTATTACAACGTTTTAACAAGAAAGAAAAATTGCTTCTTGGGAAAAACGTTGCAGTCATTGGCGGCGGCGATACGGCAATGGATGCTGCGCGCGCATCGAAACGAACTGTCGGCGTTGAAAAAGTTTTTATCGTCTATCGCCGGACGAAAGCTTTTATGCCGGCGGAAAAAGAAGAAATTGAAGCGGCAATGCGTGAAGGAATTATTTTTAAAGAACTGCTGCTGCCGGTTGCTTATCATAACAGTCACCTCAAATGTCAGAAAATGAAATTGGATGAACTTGGAAATGACGGAAGAAGAAATGTTTTACCCATCGAAAATGCTTTTGAAGAATTGGAAATAGACACGATTGTTTCCGCTATCGGCGAAGGAATTGATTATGATCTGCTTTCGCAAAATCAAATTGCGTTTGACGAGAAAAGAAATATTCTTGTTGACAAAACTTCAAATGAAACGCTGCTCGAAAATGTTTTTGTCGGCGGCGATGCCTACCGCGGACCATCAACAATAATAAAATCAATTGCAGACGGGAAGAAAGCCGCCGAAGCAATTATAAAAAAAGAAACACAATCGCTTTCACCTATAACAAATTTTTCTAAGCTCTTTGAGCAGCCTATTCTTTTTGCAGATGTTAATCAAAAGAAAGGAACTATTGCGGACGTAAATGAAATTCCTCGGCACGAAGCGAGCCGCTGCTTAAGCTGTAGTTTTATTTGTAACAAATGTGTGGATGTCTGTCCGAACCGCGCTAATGTTACTATCAAAATTGCTGGATTCAAAGACGCTTATCAAATTTTACATATTGACGGAATGTGTAACGACTGCGGAAACTGCGAAACCTTCTGCCCGCATATCGGCGCGCCGTATAAGGATAAAATGACTTTGTTCTGGAGCGAAAATGAAATGCGTGAAAGTAAAAACGATGGATTTTATTTATCAAAGAGAAATGGAACATCCTCGTTCCTCTTCAAAAAAGAAAATGAAATTTCAGAACTTGAAATTAACCCCGAAGACAATAGCGTAATAAATATTGTGGGAAACGTTACTGAGTTCGAAGTAAAAATTATTTCAGAGACCTATAAAAATTATCGTTACTTATTCTTATAAAAACATGGCGGCAAAATGATCATACTAAAAAATACAACCGTTGTCCAATTCTATCCGGCGCAAGTTACAAGGGGAGTAGATGTTGTAATTGACAATGAATTTATCAAAGCAGTTGGAAAAAATATTGCGGAGAAATATAAAGCGGATAAAATTATTGACGCTTCAAATAAAATTGTTGCACCGGGAATTGTCTGCGCACATAATCATTTTTATTCTGCGCTTGCAAGAGGAATTCTCGCCGACATTAAACCTTCCCCGGACTTTATCAGCATTCTAAAAAATTTGTGGTGGCGATTAGACCGCGCACTCGATGAAGAATCGCTTTATTACAGCGGACTCATCGGAGCTTTAGAAGCGGTTAAATGCGGAACAACTTCCGTTCTTGATCATCATGCTTCACCTTCTTTTATTAAAGGTTCTCTTTCTGTTCTTCAAAAAAGTTTTGAGCAAGTTGGGCTACGAGGAATTCTTGCATACGAAAGTACCGATAGAAACGGTGCAAAAGGAATGCACGATGGAATTGAAGAGTCGGCTATGTTTATTCAGAAAATTCAAAAGGAAAAAACAAAAAGTAAATTGCACCTGATTGAATCTGCAATCGGCGGACACGCGCCGTTCACTTTAAATGATACCGCGCTTCAATTAATGTCTGAATTGGCTGCTTCAACAAAGAGCGGTATCCACTTGCACGTTGCCGAAGATGAATACGATTCTTCCTTTTCCCATCACAACTACAGTAAAGATATTCTTGAACGGCTTGAAGAATATAATTTGCTAAACGAAAAATCAATTCTTGTTCACGGTGTCCATCTTACAAATAATGATTTGGAAATTCTCAATCTGCACGATGCATTCCTCATTCACAATCCGCGTTCAAATATGAATAACAGCGTTGGGTATATGAACAAACTGCATCAAGTAAAGAATCTTGGCATCGGAACCGATGGTATCGGTGCGAACATGTTTGAAGAAACAAAGTTCGCTTACTTTAAGAATCAGGAAGTGAGAGGGAAAATGGGAATGGATGAATGGATGCATGTTTTACAGAATGGAAATGTTTTGCTTGAAAGATATTTCGATAACAAATTTGGAAATATTAAAGAAGGTTTTGCCGCTGATGTTGTTATCCTTGATTATCAAGCCCCAACCCCCCTGCAAAGTGAAAATCTTGCGGGACATTTTCTCTTCGGTTTTTCTTCACGTGATGTTGAATCGGTTATCATCAACGGAAGAATCGTTTATGAAGAAAGAGCGTTTGCATTTGACACTTCCGGCATTTATAAAGAAGCGCAAAAGGCTGCAAAAAAACTGTGGAGTAAAATAAAATCATAATAATTTGAATTACCAAATAAAACCGATATACTATTAGTTTGTAAGTTGATTCAAAATACTTGGAGATAATTTAAAACATTTATAGACTTCAATAAGTCTTATAAAAAAAATATTTAGCTTAATACCTAAAATTCTAAAATGAAATATAGGTAAAGAAAAATAGTGATAAAGGAAGGATTTTTATTGAACGATTATACGCAACGTGTAAATTCGGATTACCATAGGTTCTGTTTGCTTGTTGATTTTGTGCATTGGAATGGATATACGGATTACCTGGGCGTAGCTGTCCCCTGAACTTTTTTCCCCTATTGATTTTTTGTTTCCTCTTCTTACTTCACACTAACAGAGCTTGCTCGAACTTCTCCCAATCTTCTCGAAAGTAATACTGCTCATAGATTTTCATTTTTGTTTGTCTGCCTCCGGTGAGTATTTTTGCCGGTAATTCAATAAACCAATCTCTGAAGGTGTTGTGTTCTTCTTTCCAAT
>MNVA01000014.1 GCA_001871325.1 Ignavibacteria bacterium CG1_02_37_35 | reverse complement strand
AGAAATGTCATGGTATTCAGCACAATAGAAATGTCATGTTTAAATATAAGAATTAAGGCGAACCTGACCGCCGGTCTTGCGGAACAAGAAATAGAGTTTGCCGATGTTGTTGATAATCTTCAAAAAAGAATCAAATAATTTTTGTCAAAAAAAAGCCTGCCTGATTGAGCAGGCTTTTATTATTTTATTCTGACTTCTGAAATTTGACTTCCATTATTTGACCAGCATCATCTTTTTAACAGCAATATAATCGTTTACCCGCAATTGGTAAACATACATTCCGCTTGCAAGGGATGAGGCATCGAACTGAACTGTATATCTGCCCGTTTCTTTCTGCTCATTAACGAGAGTCTTTACTTCATTGCCGAGTATGTCGAATATTTTCAACATAACACTTCCGCTTTTCGGTAACTGGTATGTTATTGTTGTTACAGGATTGAACGGATTGGGATAGTTATTTATTTCATAATTTTCCGTTAGTGTATCCTTCTTCAAATTATCTTCTGTATTAACTTTCGGAGGGAAATATTCTTTACCTAATTCTTCCATTTCCAATAAGTTAATTGCCGCTGCAATTTCCGGAGACTCACTAAAACTATTGGTAAGTCTTTCTACAACGGTTTTTGCCGAACTGATATCTTTGCTGTCGTAATAGAGAAAGAACTTATTCATTAAAGCATTCTTTTCGTGTTCGGTTGAGGGAAATTCTTTAATCAATGTTTCACAATCAGTGAGCGCTTCAGAAAGGTTTCCTTCTTCTTTGTTGATATGTGATAAAAGCTCTAAAGCAATAGGGTATAACCGTTTTTTGTTATTCTTAGAAAGTTTAAGATTTCCAAGATAATCTTTTTCGTTTTTATCTTTAGTTTGGCGATAAATATTACTCAACTCTACTAATGCTATTTCACTAATACTTTTCTCTTCATAGGTATTTATCAGTTCTTTATAAATACCTATGGCTTCATTAGTTTGATTCTTTTCTTGCAGTTCTTTTGCTTTAAGGAGTAATTCTTCCTCTGGAGAATAAGATACGGTTGTAGCAGCAACATTAGCTTCTGCAATTAAACCACGAGATGAGACAATATTTTGTGATCCCGATGGATCTTCGGTTAAATAAGGGAGATAATAAAAGTAAGAACCCGTTTCTTTATAAAATTTTGTTGTGTCGGGTTGATAGGCTCCCCACCAATCATTTTTTGCATAGAGTGTTGAATACCCGATTACGTAAGTATTACGGTATGAATTGTTAATAATTCTATTATACCTTGCAATGTCCGTATAACCAGCCTGAATAATTGAATGATCACTTACATAAATACCGTAAAAACTATTGCTTATTGTGTTATAACCGTCAAAAGGGTAGCTTGTTTTACCAAAAAGAGTGTATGAATAACTATTGTTTGAAACCGCCGCATGGGCGTAACCGGTAGTTGAAATAACATTCGATTGTAATGACGGACTTGCATGATAAACGTAAACGCCATTTAATGTATTGTTGGCTATGGTGTTTTGGAAAACATAGGGAGAGGAATTATTTAAAATGCTTATACCGTTAGCTGAACCGGAATTGTTTTGGATGCTGCAATTTTTAATTGTTCCACCGGAATTATTGAAGGTAACAGCCCCACCGCCATAGGTGGTAATATTATGAATTGTGCAGCCATCTATATTGGCTACAGCGCTATTTAAATTAATTCCTCCGCTTGAAGTTCCAATATCGCAGCCGGTGATATTTACGTTACTTGAAGTATTACCGTTAATATATATGGCATAAGAGGAGTTGCTTATTGCTGAGTTAGTGATATTTATTGCACCGGTTGGATTACCGGTAACCGAGACACCATAATAGCCGTTCCTAATTATTGCGTTGTTTATGGTTCCGTTTGAACCGGAAATAAACTTAATCCCGTTTTGTGTTGTAGAATTCGGAGAAATAAAATCGAAAGTAACTTTACTTGTGCTTGTTCCGTTCGCAATAAGGATGCCGTTGACAATAATGGATGCTCCGGATTGAATTGTTACTGTTACACCCGGAGAAAATGTCCATGTTTCACTAGAGGGAATAGTAAGATTTTGAATTATCTTACCACCGTAATGCTCTAAAGCATATTTCACCGCTTTATTTACATCAATACGTCCCGAACCATACAACCCATCTTTCCCCGAAGCTCCTAAATCGATAGCGGACATTTCAAGAATATATTTAATTTGGGGAGATGTCAATAAAGGATTGGTTTGTAGCAATAAAGCTACAGAACCACTAACTGCAGGTGTTGCCATTGAAGTTCCAGTTCTTACCTCATAGCCACCACCCCGTTTTGTAGAAGTTACACCTTCACCAGGGGCTGAAACATCAGGCTTCATGAGACCGGATGGGTAGGGATAATCACCATATTCTGGAACATCTGACCATGTCGTTGGGCCATTACTACTAAGATATGATATTACATCGCTTGCATCAGTTGCTCCAACAGTAATAACAGAAGGTACATCACCAGGGGTTCTAACATTATGTGGTATTCTATAATCAATAGGAGTACCATATCTCCAATCGAGTTGATTAGCGTATTCCCCATCATTGCCAGCAGCGACACAAACAACCATTCCTGCTGCAATCGCTGTCTCACAAGCTAATCTTAGATCCGCTCTTGGATCATAAATACTACCAGGCGTATACATTAAGTTATAGACCCACCCGAGGCTTAAATTTATAACATTAAGATTGTTTTCAATAGCGTAGGTAATAGCTTCTTCAAGAACAGCTTGAAGGATTTGACCATTCTCTGTAACTTTTAGGCTAATGATAATAGCACCAGGAGCAACTCCGGTTTGTGTCCCGGCTGAGCCATCTCCGGCTGCAATGCCCGTGACATGAGTCCCATGCCCGTAATTATCCATTGGATTATTATTATCATATGCAAAGTTCCAACCTACTAAATCATCATCATATCCATTACCATCATTATCAACTGTATCAATATCTCCGGGATCCAAAACCCACTGACCTCCTCCATTCAACTCCAGAGTGTGTCCATCCCCGTCAGCATCTTCTCCAAGATTATTCCAAATGTTTAAATGAAGATCAGTATGGTTGTAATCTGTGCCAGAATCAAGTACTCCAATTTTGACTCCAGTACCATCTACCCCAAAGGATGACCACGATAGATGAGCATTTATTTTTTCAACACTCCAGGTATTAGCACATAAAACCATTTGGGGATGCTCAATATATATATATTCAATATCACTTCTATACCTTAGTTTATCAAGTCCACTTTTATTTGCTTCGATTACAATTTTATTTGTTATCGCAAGGCTTTTGATGGACCTCAAATCTCCATTAGCTTTTATAGTACTCAAGTAAGTCAACAAATTAGTTTGAGATTGGTTCGAAAAATCTTTCATTCGTTTTTTTACTATTTCGCGTCGTTGAGTGTTAACTTTTCCGCTTGTTGCCAATTTTAATTCATTTATATCTAATCGGCCCTTTAGTTTAACAACGGCACGGATAAAATCACCTTGCGGTGATTGTTTTATTTTTTCTTCGAGTTCGTTTGAGAATGTTTGTGCGTTGCTAATTTTTTCTATCGAGCCTAGGCACAAAAAAATGAATAAAAACAACAAAGTTTTTGTTTTCATAGTGACACCTTCTTTTATTGTGAATAACCATAGCATTTAAAAACAATTAATAACACCTTTATGACCCCAAAACAATCCAGTTCCATCATGTACATTCTGAAATTCTCCTCCATAAAAGATCTATTATTTATTCATAATCATTTCTTCCTTCTTATTTAATTACTATCATTTTTTTACTTAATACCATATTAGCATTGAGAAGGCGTAAAAAATATAAACCACTACTTACATATTCACCTTTCTCATTTTTCCCATTCCACTCAAAACTATAAACGCCACTACTTTTATATCCGTTAATTAATGTCATAATTTTATTTCCTAAAAAATCATAAATCTCTAATTTAACATTTGTGGTTGATGGTATTACAAATTTGATCATCGTGCTCATATTGAAGGGATTCGGGTAGTTTTGATAGAGTATAAAATTTTGTGGTGAACTATTTTCTTCAACATACGAGGGATCTGAATAAATTGAATCAAGGGTATATACACCAGGTTCATTATTTCTAACAGCGAAAATTCTGCCTGTTCCAGTTGTATCAATGCCTAATGGATAAAAAAGATTTGGAAAGTCTTCCGGGCGGAACTTTTTCCACTCATCGCCGCCGTTTGTACTAACATACAATCCCATTAATGTATTAAGAAATACTCGCCCGATTTGTTTTGGATCAGGTATGATTGCTCCAGCTATTGTGTCTGTAAATCCCTGGTTTTTTATTTCCCAGTGTACTCCACCATCAGTTGTCTTAAAAACTCCCTGACCATAAACAGATGCATAAATTATTTTTTCATTCTCAGGAGCAAATGAAAGAAGTATTCGGTGATTGTTGGCAGGTAGTCCTAAATAATTCCAAGTTATACCTCCATCTATAGTTTTATAAACTCCTTCTCCAGAACCGATATAGATAACTGAGTTGTTAGATTTAGAAATTATCATATCGGAGGGTTTGATTGGTGTATTTAAGTCTTCCCATGTTTCTCCCTTGTCATAGCTCTTGACTATAGTACTTTTTGAAACATCCGTGTACACACTGTATATTATAGATGGATTTATAGGATCGATTGCAATAAAATCAAAACGAGCCAGGCTTGTTAGTTTTTTCTCCCAAGTTTTACCTCCATCCATAGTTCGCCAAAGCCAAAATGTAGTAAGTATAGGCATTTGAGCGACATAAACAATATCAGGATTAGTTGGATCTACAGTGATAAAATTTTCTGCTGCCCCACCCCCAATATATTTCCAACTCTTACCACCATTTGTACTTTTATGTATTCCTTCTCTACCGGTAGTGTACATTACAGTAGGGTTTGAAGATGAAAAAGCTAAACTATAAGCATAAAAATCATTCAAACCATCAAACGCTTGTATCCAGTTTATTCCTTTATCAAAACTTTTGTAAATGCCCGCCCCAGTAGCTAAATAAAGGATGTTATTAATTGGATCAATTTTTATATCATCTACAGTCATTGCCAAAGAAAAAGAAGTTGGAAGTTCCGGATTATTTAGGGAAATCCATGTATCTCCTTCATCTGTGCTTTTATTCATTCCTGCATAAAACTCCTTTGTAGTGTTGTCTATTTCAATACAGTTTGCTCCTGTATTAAGAATTCGTACCCATGTTTGCCCATCATCTGTTGACTTATATATTCCACCAGCTACAGCAGCTATAACAGTTGTGGTATCCCAAGGGAGAAATTCAACATCATAAGTGTTTACTCCCAAAAGAAATTTCCAATTATTGCCGCCATCTATTGATTTGAAAATACCCTCTGAATATACGGCAGCAATTAAAGAATTATTGTTCATAGGATTTATCTTTATTGCTCTGCAATCTTGAAAAGGAAACTGCGATACAGGTATTCCATTTGTTTTTTTCCCCCATGTTTTACCTCCATCAGTTGATTTCCATATAGCATCATCCGATGAATTTTTTAAACCCACATAAATTATATCCGGATTTATTGGGTCTATTTCAATACTTGTAACACTCCTTTTTTCAAAGCCTATAACTTTCCAGTCATCTCCATAATTATATGACTTAAACAATGCCCCATGCCCACCATAATAAACAACACCTGCATTCTTTGGATCAGCTTTTATCACCGGTTCCAAATTAGCTCTTAATACAGTATCCGGTTCAATCGCCACCCAATATTCGCCTCTGTTTGTAGAACGAAATACCCCTTCGCCTACGGTATAAAGTATGTTTGGATTTAGAGGATCGATTGAGATGTTTAATAGTGTTGCCTCGTAGGGTCCATTTGCAAATTTCCATTGTGCTTTTAAATAATGATTTGAAATAATAAGGGAAAAAATAAAAAAGAATAAAAATGATTTATGCTTATTGATTGAAGTAAATTTATAATAAAAAATTAATCTTAAGTATTCTAATAATACAAACTTTACCCACTTATAGCGGGATTTTTCTATAGAATTGGGACAGGTCGTTTTACTTAACATTTGAGTTATCCCCGACGGTGAAGTAAGAAAATGTATGTCCCGTAAAAAAGGGTAACGAGTAAAAGATGAAGAAGAAATTAGGTTGATCAGTTCTAAAAAAAGTTTTCATATAACCTCCTCATTAATTAATAATTAATAATTAGGAATTACGAATGGCGCCACGGTGCCACAGGTTATGAATTCAAAAACACTATATTTTAATTTCAAGAAACAGCGAACAAGGAACAAATGAGAATAATTAATTTTCTCTGTAATTATAATCAAAAATAAAAATGAGAAAGTCAAGAGATTTTTAAACTATTATTGTTTTCCCTCCCTTTATTTCTCATTCCCTTCTAAACTCTGTTTGAATTCATCCCTTTTCACGTTATTTTTGAACTGTACAATTTATAAAAGAAAAACGGAGCAATAATGATTAACAAAATTCAAGAATTACTTGGTAAAGAAGCCGACTCTCTCTTAAATTACACGGCTAAAGTATCAAAAGACAAATTACATTTACCCGGACCAGATTTTGTAGATAGAATTTTTAGTCCGAGCGACAGAAACATCAACGTTATGAAAAATCTTCAATGGATTTTCCATTCAGGCAGACTTGCAGGAACCGGTTATGTTTCCATATTGCCGGTCGATCAAGGAATTGAACACTCAGCCGGAGCTTCCTTCGCGAAGAACCCCGATTTTTTCGATCCTGAAAACATTGTTAAGTTAGCAATTGAAGGAGGCTGTAATGCAGTGGCTTCAACCTTGGGCGTGCTTGGAATGGTTTCAAGAAAATACGCGCACAAAATTCCGTTCATCGTAAAAATCAATCATAACGAACTGCTTACCTATCCAAATAAATTTGATCAGATTATGTTTGCCGGCGTTGAGCAAGCGTATGATATGGGTGCGGCTGCGGTTGGCGCAACAATTTATTTTGGTTCGGATGAAAGCGGCAGACAAATTGTTGAAGTAAGCGAAGCGTTTCAGTATGCACACGAATTAGGCTTAGGAACAATCCTCTGGTGCTACTTGCGTAATCCTAAATTCAAGAGCGATAAAGATTACCACGTCTCAGCTGATTTAACCGGGCAGGCAAATCATCTTGGCGTTACGATTCAAGCAGATATCATCAAGCAAAAACTACCGGAAAATAACGGCGGCTACACGGCGCTAAATACCGGCGGCGTTTCTTATGGAAAAATTGATAAACGCGTTTACACCGAACTAACTTCCGAAAATCAAATTGATTTAACCCGTTACCAGGTGATGAATAATTATATGGGCAGAGCGGGATTAATTAATAGCGGCGGAGCTTCCGGTGCAAATGATTTTGCCGATGCTTGCAAAACTGCGGTAATTAACAAACGTGCCGGCGGTATGGGATTAATCCTTGGAAGAAAAGCTTTCCAGCGCCCGATGGCTGAAGGAATCAAAATCGTGAACTTAGTTCAAGATGTTTATCTTACAAAAGAAGTTACAATCGCATAGTTGATGTTTGATGGCAGATGGGTGATGGAAAATCCACTTCAATTAAACGGTAAAAAACCAATCGCTAAGAGTTAAAACTCTAATCTGGTTTTCTTAAAGGCTGTCAATATTTGGCAGCCTTTTTTTCTATCCAATTTCTCTTTAATTTTTCATCCTCCACTCAATCATTCTTCCGAGCATTTCTTTTTTAGAATGTTGACGATTAACCATTGTTAAACCCATAAGGTATTCAATTGCCGTTCTATAGTGTAACGTATAAGCACTTGAAGCCGAATACGTGTAACAAAAATCATCAAGTGCAATAAGCTTTCCTAAATTTTTATTTCCATCCAAGAGGTTAGAAACGCGTTCAGCCATTTCGTATGCTTGCTGCGGCTGGCTGTTTTCCAGATATAAATTTGCGAGATTTGCAAAGGCTTTTATCTGCGAGACTGAATCTTTCTTTGTTGTCCTCAATATTTCTTTTGCGTAATCATCAATTGGATAATTTTTTAGAAAGGAGACGGCATACACCGCTTCTGTAATTTTATCGTAAGCATAATTTTGTACAACAGATGGAGAATCGGGGAATTGACGGTAAAGTTTTTCTAATTCCGTAAGTCTCAACTTGTTCATCCCAAGCTTTTCTTCGGAATTAATTAAAGTAATTGAAGTTGTGTAATCCGCAGGATTTTTTTCGCTAAGAAGCTTTGCAATGCCGTAACTCAACCGGTAATTGTTTGATTCGTTATAATGAAAAGCCAATGCCGAAGTTAATTCAGCAATGGTCGGTTCATGGGTCTGTAAGTAATTGCGTATCAACAAATGGTTGGTTGTAGTTCTGAACCGTTCATCATTGCGCGAGGTTAAGGTTGAAATTTGATTCAGATAAAATGCTTTCGGCGCTTCAAATTCAAGGCGTGGGTGAAGTTCGGAATTAATAGTAAGATTTCCGGAAATGCTGTAAAATCCTTCATCAGAAAAAGCTTCGCACGAAAGGAAGGTAAAAACATTCTCAATTTTGATTTTGTGAAAATTCTTTTTGACTTTATCAAATTGTAATTTTTCTTCAAGTTGTTCCACATTCAAAGTAATCGGTTTTTTTGAACCAACCATGATAATATCCCCTTGCTGAGGGTTCCATAACTGCGCATAAGGAAATACGGCTTTGAATGTGTGAAGAATGAGTTTCATAATATCATCGCTTAGTTCGTACGTATGGAACCACTGAACCATCAGACCATCATCATTAAGTTTTGTTTTACAGCGTTCGAAATATTCTTTTGAAAAAAGATTCCCTATTCCGGCAATCCAGGGGTTGGAAGGTTCGGAAATAATAACATCATATTTATTTTTCGCAAGTTTCAAATAAGTCAGCGCATCTTCAACCACAACGTTTAATCGTTTATCGGCAAGACAATTCCCGTTTTCCGTTTTAAACAAATAACCTGCTTCAATTACTTCGGGAGAAATTTCCGCACACGTTACTTTGTTGATTTCGTGCGTTAAAACCGAACCTAGAGTAACGCCGCTACCGAATCCAACAACAAAAATATTCTTCGGATTCGGATGAAGCATCATAGGGATTTGTCCGAGTAAAACCTGTGTGTTCATATCAAGCGTGCTGCTCGCGTCAGGTTTGCCGTTAATAATTAAAATTTTGGAGCCCAACTCGTCTTTAATTCTTGTAACGCCAACGTTGGCACCAATTCCTTCTTTGTAAAACAAAATTTCGCGATCAGAATAGTGTTTCTTGAAATCAGCATAAGTTGCGGGGGGATTGAGACTGAATTCTCTAAAAATTCCGCTCACCATCAAACTTGTATTCCAAGAAGGGACGATCCAAACAAATCCAACAAAGATAAAAATCGCTAATATTGAAAAAACTGTTTTAGAAATGGGTTTTATTTTATCGAAAAAAAACAAAAGTATAATTGCCATACCGATGTTGATCGCAATTCCTATTTCGAAAGTGTGTTTAATTCCGAAAGCAGGAATAAAAAACAATCCGCTCAACAACGCACCCAACACGGTTCCAAGTGTGTTGATTGAAAAAACTTTTCCAATTGATACACCGATCTTTTTTTGTGAAGCGGAAAATATTTCTACAATCAGGGGAAGATTCATCCCCATAAAAACTGTGGGAGTAATCAGCATACTGAAACAAATAAAAAATTGAAGGGTAAGAAAAATTGGGAAGGTAGATTCGTTCCGAACAAAATAAGAAGAGATTTTCCAAAGATAATAGGGAAGTCTTTCATAAAATGGAAGCGCTGCCATCGTTGCAAGAGCAATCATGCTTTGGCAAAAAATAACGAGTTTTACTTTATCAAACTTGCGGATAAATTTAAGCGAAACAAGAAAGCTGCCGAGCGTAATACCGCTGATGAACGCCATCAGCATTAACGAAAACGCATACGTTGATGAACCGAGAATATTTACTAACAAGCGAACCCAAACCATTTCGTAAAGAAGCGCCGCAAATCCAGAACTTCCGGCAATTGCTAAAACAGCCCGCCTCACACGGGGGGTAATTTCAATTTCTTTTTGTTCGGGTGAATTAAGAAAAGTTTCGTTCAGCGTTTCGTCTGGTTTATAATTTATGGAGGCTAAAAGTCCAATGAGCCCAATAAATAAATTAACCGCCGCTGTGGCGTAAATAGTTGCTGGTAATCCGAAGATTTTTATCAAAAAGAAACCGGAGAGCAGTATCCCGATAACCGCTCCAAAAGAATTGAGAAAATAAAGAACCGCGGTATCACGGCGCGCGAATTTTAGATCATCAACAAAAAATTTGCTCAACGCAGGAAGCGTCCCCCCCATTGCGACAGTTGGAATAAATAACAGCAAAGCCGCAAGTATAAAGCGGAAGAAATAGAAAAGAAATGATGTGCTGTCAATTGAATAATTTCCAGCCGTGGTTAAAAACAACTCCCCCAACCTAACACTTATCGTTGGATAGAGCAAACAATACAAACCAATTCCAATTTCGAGAAACGAATAAAATCTTGCCGGATTTCGGAATGCATCTGCTCTTTTACCGATGACATAATTTCCCGCGGCTAATCCGCCCAGAAATGTCGCAAGCACGATCATCTGTGCATGAGTAGTATTGCCGAGAAATAATCCGAGATATTTAAACCAGACAATTTGGTAGATTAATCCAGCTGCTCCGGATATAATAAACAGAATTGCAAAAATTGATTTACGCGTTTCGTTCTTAATTACCAAGATGACCTCTTATAAGATTACGTTAGGAACTTATGTATTAATTATATAATGGGAGAATTTATTCTTCAATAAACCATAATCTGGCAAAGCCAGAACCCAACAGAAATAATGAACATGGAACAAGGAATGTAGAATTTCAAAGGGAAAAAACTTCATCACTCACCGTTCCTTGTTCGATGTTCAAATTCAAGAAAATATTCTTCCGTTTTTGCGTTGCCCGCCGTGGCGGATTTACTGTTGACCATCTATGAAAATTTTAACATCTTTTCCGAAAACTGAACACTGAAAACTGAACACTGATTACTGCTAACTCATTTGTTTTGTAGATAACTTCCTTCTTTTCCAAATTTCGTTTTAGTAAAATTTTCAGTTGAAGGAAGCTGACATCGGAATTCTTTGATGATTCCGATTTCAATTTTTCCTTTATCAAGCACAAGATCGAGCAAATGTCCTCCGAAATTTTTATCTTTTGAAAGAAAATGGAAGTGAAAGTTTTTTACATTTACGCCGTCAATAAATTCCGGCAGTTTAAACCCGATCACCGTTCCGCTAACCGTTTCTTTTTCGAATGTAACCTGGTCTTTAATTACAGAAGCTAAATCTGGAAAAGGTTTTTGTTGCTTGGGAACGCTTCTCGTTTTAACCCTTTTGAATTCACCGAAAACTTTAATTGCATACAAATAGTTTTCGGATGGAACAGCCGCATCAATTTTTTCTTTTATCTGTTGGAGAGTTTGCGGATTTTTTATTTCAAGCGTGGTATCACTTTTGAAAAAAGTAACTGCGGCAAACGGAGTGATTAAATTGTCCGCTGCCTCAACGGGTATGCCGTCAGTTTTTATTTGATAAACTTTTCCATCAAGCACAATCATTTCACCGTCAATATTGTTGAAAGTTCCAAGTCCGAAATCGCCAAACTGCTTTAAGTTGTCCAGAGACAAATCGCCTTCATACACACCGGCAGAGAGAGCATTAATAACCGAGTGTTGGTAGAGTATGTTCGTCTCTTTTTTCTGCGA
This sequence comes from Ignavibacteria bacterium CG1_02_37_35, assembly GCA_001871325.1. GTDB lineage: Bacteria > Bacteroidota > Ignavibacteria > Ignavibacteriales > Ignavibacteriaceae > UBA1563. Next base: position 5,867 of record MNVA01000014.1, on the reverse strand, counting down.
GATCGCCAAAATAGAAATTATAAAAAAGAGGACAAAGGTTTTTACAAATTGGTTTTTCATTAAATAGTTCCTTTTAAATATGCTTGCCGTTTAGCTTCGGGAAATTTTTCAATTGCATAGCGAAGCATCGTGCGGGGCATTTGTTTGTAATGAAGTTTTAGGAATTCTTCTTCAGGCTCTAGATCGCGTTTGCCAATTTCGCGAAGCATCCAGCCGACAGCTTTGTGTATTAAGTCCTGTTGATCACGCAAAAGTAATTCAGCTATTTGAAGCGTAACCTCAAAAACTCCATTTTTTATAAAACAATAAGTCGAGAGCATCGCAATCCGGCGTTCCCACAAGTTGGAAGACTTCGCCAGCTTGAATAAAAGCGATTTGTCTTTATCAATTAAAAAAGCGCCTACAATTTTATCCGCCGAAAGATCAACTAAATCCCAATTGTTTATACGCTCCGAGTTCTTTAAATAAAACTTGAAGAGCTTTTCTCTCACAATTTCATCGGCATATTTAAATTTCAAAACTAAAATTAAGAGAGCGATCAATCGCTCTTCGTGGACTTTTGATTTCAATAAAATTTGTAAATCGTTAAGCGGAAGATGCTGAAATTGATGTGCAACAGTTCTCTGCACCGGAACTTTAATCCCATAAAACACATCACCCTCGCCGTATTCACCGGGTCCGGTTTTAAAAAACCGTTGAAGAATTTCAGCTCGTTGCTTATTTGCTTTTTGCTTTGTCACATTTTGCAATTCGGCAAGACTCATAACTTCCTCTTTCAATTGATGAAATTTACTTTTCTAAATTTACCGCAATACGCAAAAAGAACAAACACGATCACGGTTATTATGTCATCTTACGAAAATAAAAATTATCAATGGATTAGAGGCATAATTTGATTTCGAAAGCATGGAGGGATGAAAGTTTGGTTGAATGACTCAAATATAAACTTGTTTAACTTTCTAATGCTTTTCATTCAATCATACAACCATTCCATCATTCTTTAGTTTTAATCAATACTGCTTTCAAAAATAACCAAGTATTAAGTTCTGCGTTATAATAGAACTTCATCTTGTTGCTCAAACCAAATTTTCTTAGTTTGCTATCAGTAATTTTCACTTTAACTGAAAGGTCTTTTATGATTAATGAAAAAATTGAAAAAGCGTTAAATGCACAACTCAACAAGGAATTTTTTTCTTCCTATTTATATCTTTCGATGTCTTCCTATTTCGAAAGTAAAAACTTAACGGGAATGTCAGCCTGGATGAAGATTCAAGCTAACGAAGAACATCTCCATGCGATGAAGTTTTATGCGTACATCATTCAAAAGGGCGGAAGAGCAATTCTTGGCGCAATTGAAGCTCCGGCAAACAATTGGAAATCGGCACTTGATGCATTTGAAGAAACGTACACGCACGAAAAATTTATTACTGCAAGCATTGATGGGTTAGTCAATTTGAGCCTTGAAGTAAAAGACCACGCAACAAATAATTTTTTGCAGTGGTTTGTAACCGAGCAAGTTGAAGAAGAAGCAAACGTAACCAAAATTATTGACGATTTGAAAATGATCGGCGAGAACAGTTACGGCATCTTCATGCTTGATAGAGAACTCGGCACTCGTCAACCGGCTCCACCAACACCGGCAGCGGCGTAAGTTTCGTTATTTTCAATCATTTTGTTTTGAAAGAATAACCATTTAATTTTATAGAGCGAATACAATCCATGTAACTTGTTAACTCAAACAGTAAATTTTTATGACGATAAATGAGCAAATAGAATATTGGGTATCAACCGCCGAACATGATCTGCCCGTTGCCGAAAGTCTTTTTGAAAAAGGGCATTATGTTTGGTGTTTGTTTATCGGTCATTTAATCTTGGAAAAAATAATTAAAGCGCACTTTGTTAAAGATACAGAGCAAACTCCTCCCAAAATTCACGATTTAGTTAAACTTGTAAATAGAACAAAATTACAGTTAACCCAAGAACAATTAGAGTTTTTGCTGAGAGTAAATAATTTTAATTTGGAAAACAGGTACCCTGATTACAAGCAGAACCTGTATAAGACTTTAACAAAAAACTATTCAGAAGAAAATTTTAATAAAATTAAGGAAATATACTTTTGGTTGAAATCGCTGTTGACATAACCGGAAAGATAAAAGACTTTGTTAGCGAATTAGAAAAACAAAATCTGCACGTCGAACAAGTTTTTCTTTTCGGTTCGTACGCTAAAGGAACGTTTAACGAATGGAGTGATATAGATATTGCCGTTGTATCAAACGATTTTTGTGGAATTAGATTATTTGACAAAGAAAAGATGATTAAAGCAATTGCTGCAATTGATTTTTCACTCTCTCCGCTCCCGTTCCGTCCCGAGGATTTTGACGAAAGCAACCTGTTTGTGAAAGAAATTTTAGAAACCGGGATTAGAATTATTTGATGCACGCAGGGAAACTGAAATATTATTAATTGATATCGGCACACAAGACCAAGTATATCAGAAAAAATAGCGGAGTAATTTTTGCACAGACTTTTCATTTTAACTACACTCATTTTTTGCTTTGTCGGTTGCTCCGATAATTCATCAAATTCCAACATCGTTGATGTTAAAGGATATACCGGTATAACTGTAACCGGATCAGACGGTCCAGACCCAATCGGAATAATAGATACAAATGATTGGCTTCCTATTGTAAATTTAAATTTCAAAGTTTTGCCAGCCTACCCAAATCCTGCACGCTTTGCATGCTCAATTCAGTTCACTTTATCTCAACCGGATTCCGTGCAAATAATTCTTGATGACCGCCCGGTCAACCGCATAGAAATTGTAGAAGATAGATTTCTTGATAAAGGAACTTATTCTTTTACAATTGATTTCCTTTATAATAGCGAGTTCTCCACTACAAAACGAAACGAAGGAATTGCCAGAATATTTTTCAAAGTATTTCACAATCAAAAAGTTTATCAAACCTTTGGCGATGTAAAATTTCAATATTAATGAACGATGGTATTTCATTCTTAACCATCGTATCGCTTATAACGATGGAATAAACGGCAAACAGAAAAGCATCTACGCAAAAGCAAACATGAGCCCGAAGCAAAAAAGGAAAGCGAAGAATTTCTCTTTTTTAAAAACCATTTTTTAGGTTAAATTTCTTCAGTAAAATTCACATACAATAAACTCTTGGATATTCATGGCAGTTTTAGCTACCGGTGGTGCAGGTTATATCGGCTCTCACGTTGTGCGGTTGTTGCTTAAAAAAGAATTGGACGTCATCGTTCTCGATAATCTTTCGCGCGGACACGAAGCATCGCTTCCGCAAAATATTATTTATGAAGAAGTTGATTTGCTAGACAAAAAAAATTGTTTTCCGCAATTCAAAAGCATAACATTGAAGCGGTAATTCACTTTGCAGCTTTTGCTTATGTGGGTGAATCGGCTGAAAACCCTGAAATGTATTACCGCAATAATGTTTCCGGTAGTTTTAATCTGATAAACGCTTTAAAAGAAAAAGGTGTGAAAATTTTTGTATTCTCATCAACTTGTACTTTGTATGGAAATCCATTGCACATTCCGATCTCTGAAGAAGAAACGACAAAGCCGATTAATCCCTACGCAAAAACAAAATTACAATTGCGCAAAATCAAGTCGCACTGACACAAAACTAGTTTACACTGACACAATGTCAACATGCACGGAAGAAATGCTAAGTTACATTGATGCAAAGTACATTTACAATCAAGCAAAGTCACGTTGCAATGAAGAAATTTAAAGTTACACAGCTGCAAAACGAAATAAAAAGTTTGAAAACTACTTTTTTATGCAGAAAACGCAAAAAATGAGGGAAAGTTGTTGAACCTTGCCGGACAAGACAATTCTTACTTCTGAATTCTGACTTCTTTTATTTGAGTAATAACATTTTTTTAGTTGAAGTATAATCGTTTGCACGTAACCGGTAAATGTACATACCGCTTGCAAGTGATGAAGCATCAAACTGCACAGTATATTTGCCCATTTCTTTCTGCTCATTTACCAGAGTTCTTACTTCATTACCAAGTATGTCGTAAATTTTGAGTGTTACTAATCCTTCTTTTGGTAATTGATAAGTTATAGTTGTTATCGGATTGAATGGATTTGGAAAAGCATTACTCAAATCATAATCTATAGGAAGTTGATCTGCATCTGTAAGCATTACCTGCTTTAGACTTGCCTGACTACCACCAAGATTAATACCTGCAAATAAAGTAAGGTCTTCTTTAGGATATGCAGTTACCATTCGTGAATAATATTGATCAGCTTTAGTAAAATCTTGTTCGATTTCTGCATAATGTGTAGTCAGATCATAGAGGGCGGATAATTCATTACTTGAGTTTGGATAATTAGCTACAAGTTCGTTGTTGTAAGAAATCATTCCTCTAGCGTTATGTGCAAGCGCCGCTTCTCTTGCAAGAAATCTTAGGGCATAAGGGCTGAGCGAATCTCCTTTAGCTCTCTTGCTAACTTTTGTAAGTAAATCATTTAACCCGGTGTTCAATGAATCTGTTAAACCACTTTGATTTTTTGTATTTTTTTCATTCAGTGTGAATTCATAAAAAGCTAAAAGAGCAAGCGGGGAATATTTATGATCGAATTCTCCGTCTATAATTGAAAGTAAGGATCCCTTCGCTTTCTGAAAATTTCCTCCACGACCATTAGATAATGCTTCCCAATATTTAGTAGCGATATCACCTTGAATTGCAGATGCGTTTATTTTAGTGGCAGATGCATTTATTGCCAAAGAAGATTGCGCGCTGTAACCCGAACATGAACCGGGATTTGGATCATAAGTTAAGGGGTTTCTTGTAGTAATCCAGGAAGTCCCATCTGCGTAAACTGCCGGTTGACTCGATCCCCAATAAGTATTGTCCGCCCAAATTCCCGAATTATTTCTTGCTTCCATATCAGGTAATTCACTCCCGAATACGCTATTGTATCCTCCTTGAGACCAATACCCCATAAAAATAGTTGAAGAATTGTCGGCTTTGAAAAGAGGAGTAATTGAACAGGAAATCGAATTATAGCCTCGTTCTTCCGGGATTGAGAAATTTGTCATACTTGAGTTGATAACAACGCCATGATAATTGTCGCTTATATCGCAGTGTCCAATCCATGGTGAAGCATTATTAAAAACCATCGCGTAGCCATTACCATGCAACGTATTATTAAGCCAATATAGATAATCCCAATAGCTAATATTATTTGCATTTATACCATAGTTTGTATTATTTAGGATTGAACACCCTGTGATGGTGGGGAACGACGAATAGGTAGTAATGCCGGTACCATTGTTTGAAATGGTACAGTTTGTGACGGTCAAATTAGAGCCGTTGACACTGCTAATACCATAGCTAGAATTATTTGTTATGGTATTACCTTGAATAGTTGCAGTGCCGTTGTTCATGTAAACTCCAATAACACCGTTCGTAATAGTTGAAGATTGAACTGAACCACTGCTGCCTAAAAAACTGATGCCATTTTGTGCATCTGTAATAGTTGATGATTGGATTGAACCCGTGCTGCCACTATTAAAACTGATACCAAGCCAGGAACCTCGTGTTCCATTCCCTTGAAAAGTTGAACCATTTGCCCAAAGATTACCGTTAACCGAAATCCTTCTGCCTGAGCTAAATGTTATTACAGCATTTGAACCAAAAGATAACGTAACCCCCGAAGGTACTATAAAAAAAGAACCGGATACGGTTTGGGGTATGTTTACACCTACTGTTTGACCGGATACGGCAGCACTTAACGCTGCTTGCATTGTTGGATAAATTGCTTTATACGTAGTTTGAGTTAAAAGGACTGCGCCATTTAATGTTGCACCATTGTTTAC
>MNVA01000219.1 GCA_001871325.1 Ignavibacteria bacterium CG1_02_37_35 | reverse complement strand
CTGAGCTACGAAAGTAAAACTGTAAATTTGGAAAGTTGTACCCTCGAGAGGAATCGGACCTCCGTCCCGACAAGTCGGGATTAGGAAACTACTGCTCTATCCATTGAGCTACGAAAGTAAAACCGTAAATTTGGAAAGTTGTACCCTCGAGAGGAATCGGACCTCCGTCCCGACAAGTCGGGATTAGGAAACTACTGCTCTATCCATTGAGCTACGAAAGTAAAACTGTAAATTTGGAAAGTTGTACCCTCGAGAGGAATCGGACCTCCGACCAATAGTTTAGGAAACTACTGCTCTATCCACTGAGCTACGAGGGCTTTAAAGAGCGCTGCTGAAAGTGTCTACCATCTTAGAAAATCGTTATTGAGAACATCTTAGCGCTAATTGAATATCGAATAAGGAATAATGAAGTCCTAAGTAAAAGCAATCTGAATCTCAACTTTTTCATTCGAAATTCCTTGTTTGATAGTCATTATTCAGTTTTTCTTTTCCACTTAACTTGAGTGCCCCCAGTAGGACTCGAACCTACGCACACGGCTTCGGAGGCCATTGCTCTAATCCACTGAGCTATGGGGGCAAAATTTAATTCAAATTTCTTCCATTTAAATGAACAGAAATATTTCTTCTACACGATTAAAAACTCACCCCTAAATTACTTAATTTTGTGTTGAAAATAAATTTTCATTTTTATCTAATAACGATTTAGAAACTAAAGGAGAAATAATATGACTACAATTATTGATGTAAGAGCAAGAGAAATTCTTGACTCACGCGGTAACCCAACTCTAGAAGCTGAGGTGGAATTAGAAAGTGGTTTCATTGGTCGTGCGGCTGTACCAAGCGGAGCTTCTACCGGAGAATTTGAAGCTTGCGAATTACGAGACGATGACGAAACGCGGTATCTTGGCAAAGGAGTTCTAAAAGCTGTAGATAACGTAAACGAAAAAATAGCTGAAGAGTTAATTGATTTTGATGCGCTCGATCAAACCGGGATTGATCAGTTTCTTATTGATCTTGATGGAACAGAAAACAAATCGAACTTAGGCGCCAATGCTATCCTTGGCGTTTCGTTAGCGGTTGCAAAAGCTGCGGCTCAAGCCTGCGGTTTGCCGTTGTACCGTTACATTGGCGGGGCAAATGCAAAAGTGCTTCCCGTTCCGATGATGAATATTATTAACGGCGGAAGCCATGCGGATAATAATGTTGATGTCCAGGAATTTATGATTATGCCCGTTGGCGCTGAAAATTTTGCCGATGCATTAAGAATGGGATCTGAAACTTTTCACACCTTGAAATCAGTTTTGAAAAAACGGGGATACAGCACCGCAATTGGCGATGAAGGCGGATTTGCTCCAAATCTAAAATCAAATGAAGAAGCAATTGAAGTTATTCTTGAAGCTATTCAAAAAGCCGGATACAAACCAGGCGAAGAAATTGGCATTGCGCTTGATCCTGCCGCAAGTGAAATGTGGTTGAAGGATAAACAAGTTTATCAATTCTTCAAATCCGATAAATCCGAAATGACTTCCGATAAACTTATTGCATATTGGGAAAACTGGGTAAAACAATATCCTATCCTTTCAATTGAAGACGGACTTTCCGAACACGATTGGGACGGCTGGGAACTGTTGACAAAAAAACTCGGCGGGAAAATCCAGTTGGTCGGCGATGATATTTTTGTAACGAATACGGAAATTTTTGCAAGAGGCATTCAACGCGGAATTGCTAATTCAATTCTTATCAAAGTAAATCAAATCGGTACGCTAACCGAAACGCTCGATGCGATTGAACTTGCAAAGAAAAACGGTTATACCGCTGTTATTAGTCATCGCTCCGGCGAAACCGAAGATACTACCATTGCAGATATTGCCGTTGCTACAAACGCCGGACAGATCAAATCCGGTTCTGCAAGCCGTACAGATCGTATCGCAAAATACAATCAGCTGCTTCGTATCGAAGAGGAATTAGGGCTCTCGGCAAATTTCTTAGGCATTGCTGCGCTTAGTATTAAAGCATAACATTAATTCTTTGAGAGCGGAATCCTTCATTCCGCTCTTTTCAATTTTCAAATCTTTTCAATAGAAAACACACATGATTGGTGAACTCGCCGGTTTATTAACAGCTCTCCTTTGGTCTGCAACATCCCTTTTGTTTTCCGAAGCAGCAAACAGAATTGGCTCATTGCAGCTAAATATTAACCGGTTAATCTTTGCAACTCTTCTTCTTGCTTCGACAATAATTCTTTTTAAAATTGATTATCGTCTTTCACAAAATCAATTTTATTATCTGGGGTTAAGCGGAATAGTCGGCTTAGTTATCGGCGATAGTTTTCTCTTTAAGTCTTATCTCTACATCGGTCCACGCATTGCGATGCTATTGATGGCTCTTTCACCGGGGATGGCGTCAGTGCTTAGTTATTTTTTCCTTGGGGAAATTATAAGTCCGCTTGGAATTTTTGGAATGTTCATCACCATTTTCGGAATTGCGCTTGTTGTGCTTGAGAAAAAAGCCGGGCTAGTTTCAAAATATAAAATTACTCCGTACGGACTTTTCCTTGGCATCATGGGAGCGCTCGGGCAAGCGGCGGGATTGATTTTAGCGAAGATGGCTTTTAACCTAGGCGGGATAAACGGATTTGTCGCAACTTTCATCAGAATTTTTTCTTCCGTCATTATTTTCTTCCCGATTGTTCTAATTTTCAGGAAATATAAAAACCCGATTCAACTTTATAAAAAAGATTTGAAAGCTCTCGGTTATACTTTTGCCGGAAGTATTGTCGGACCGTTTCTTGGCATTACTTTTAGTTTGATTGCCGTCTCGCATACTAAAGTTGGGATTGCTTCTACATTAATGTCAACCATGCCGATTATGATGCTTCCGATGATGCATTATTTTTATCGGGAAAGAATTTCGGTTCGCGGATATATTGGTGCAGTAACAGCAGTTGCCGGAATTGCGATTTTATTTCTGCACTAATCTATAATTAGCGGACAAATTCATCTCAAAACAGAAAGAATATTTTAAAGACAATAAATTTTTACAGCATGGATGAATGAAGCTGATTGGATGATTGGTCTAATATAGGATTATTTAATGTCTCACTCAACCATTCAACCATGCGACCATTCATTGTTCGTTAATTTTTTTGTTCATGCTCTGTCGGTATGTAAATTTGGCAATTCGAACTCAGCAAAATTTTTTCTGTAAATGTCATAATCTGATCTACTGAAACAAACAAATAAAACTTTTTCTATTGACGCTTCTTTCTCTAAAAAAGAGAGGACTTCGCGGATGGCTATCAGGCTTGCCTTTTCTATCGGGAAATGATACACGCCCGTGCTGATTGAAGGGAAGGCAATAGTTTTTATTCCGTTTTCAACAGCGATATGAAGAGAGTTTTTATAACAATTTGCCAAAAGATTTTCTTCGTTATTATTTCCGCCGCGCCAAACCGGACCAACAGCATGAATGACGAACTTCGCTTTTAACTTGTACGCGTTTGTAATTTTTGCTTCACCGGTTTTGCAGCCATTCAATCTTCTGCATTCTTCAAGAAGTTCTTTCCCGGCTGCCCGATGAATTGCTCCGTCAACGCCGCCACCGCCCAACAGAGAAGTGTTTGCAGCGTTTACAATTGCATCAACGGGAAGTGAAGTAATATCACCAAGATAGAGTTCTCTTTTCGGTTTCATGAAAATACCTTTTTAAAGGAAATTAAATTTTATTTATTGTATTTTAAAAATAAAAAAAATAGTCTTTCAAAAGGTTGACGAGATGTACACAAATCAAAGTAAAGTAATTCTTCTTATTGCAGATATAAGCGGCTATACAAATTTTATGCTTGCCAACCGGAAAACTATTTCTAAGAGCCATAAAATAATTATTGAATTAATAAAGGCGATTATAGAACATATCGAACTTCCGCTTGAAGTTGCTAAGATTGAAGGCGATGCGGTTTTTCTTTTTGCGCTGAAAGGAGAGAGCGAAGAAGAATGGAAAATGCTGTGCAGAAAAATCGGCGAAAAGTTGGTTACTTTTTTTGACATCTTCACCCAAAAAGTTAATGAACTAAGAAGCTCTGTTTTATGCGACGGGAATGTCTGCATAGCAATTGAGACCTTAAAATTGAAAGTTATTGTGCATACCGGTTATGCTGAGCTTGTCTGCATTGGTACGTTTAAAGAACTTTCCGGTATTGATGTTATTCTTGTTCACCGGCTGTTAAAAAATTCTGTAAAAGAAAAAGAATATATTTTGATGACTGAATCAGCCGCAACAGAAATTATGTTCCCTAAAATAATTTGTATTGAGACCGGTCTTGAAAAATATGATGATATCGGTGAAGTAAAAACGTTCATTTATTACCACAAAAAGTTGCAATAAAAAAGACGCAAAAATTAAAATATAACTTCTGCGCCTTCTAAAATTTATTATTTACTTTTATTCGGATAAACCGGCGCTTCAGGAATTTTATTCTTGGCAGTCTTTAATTCTTCAAGAGCGACTTGAATTGCTTTATCTAATTGCTGATCAACTCCTTCAGACTCAAGAGCCGGATCGTTATCAACAAAAATATCAGGGTCAACGCCGTAACCTTCCATAATCCATTCTTTTCCGTCATTGTCGTAGCGGGAAAATTCTGGACGATTTAAAAATCCTCCGTCAACAAAAGGAAGAGTGCCGCGGATACCGACAACCCCACCCCACGAGCGTTTGCCGATAAGTTTTCCAAGTTTTGCTTGTTTAAACCGGTAACCGAAAATATCGCCGTCGGAAGCGGAGAACTCATCAATCAAACCCACCTTTGGTCCAACGTGCATACCGCCCGGATCGTAAGTCGGCGCTGCGTTTCGTGCGATACCCACCATCGTCCATTCTCTTCGTAATCGTTCAATGATCATCGGGGAAACATTTCCGCCGCCATTGCCACGGTCATCAATGATCAATGCTTCTTTGCGTAGCTGCGGATAATATAATTTTGAGAATTGATTCAACCCATTTACGCCCATATCCGGGATGTGAATGTAACCAACTTTTCCATCGGTAGCGTTGTTTACTTTTTCAATATTGTTTTGAACCCAATTGTAATAGTACAAAGGCTGTTCATCATCGGTTGGAACAACAACGGCTTCGCGGCTTCCTTCAATTTTTGGTGACGAATTAATTTTCAGTGTTACTTGTTTACCGGCTTTGCTTTCAAGCAGTTCGTAAATATTGTTCACTTCATTTACCGGTTTGCCGTTAATGGCTAAAATAAATTCACCTTCTTTAACATCAACACCAATTTCCGATAAAGGTGAACGGGTGGCTTTATCCCAATTTTGTCCTTTCAATATTTTAACAATTTTATAGAAGCCCGATTTATCTTTTTCCAACTTTGCGCCCAGAAGTCCGAGTTTTATTCTTTCTGCTTTCGGATAATCGCCGCCGCCAACGTAAGAATGTCCGACACTTAACTCGCCAATCATTTCTCCAATAATATAAGTTAGATCAGCGCGATGATTGACATATTTAACAAGGGGTTCGTAAGTCTTGCGGACTTTCTCCCAATTATTTCCGTGCATATTCGGATCGAAAAAGAAGTCGCGCATCTGCCGCCAGGATTCATTAAAAATTTGTTCCCATTCTGCTGTCCGCTCAAGATTCATTTTCATATCCGAAAGATTTAATTTTTCTTTCATCTCAATTTTCGCTGAAGGGAGATCAATGATTGCGTATGAGTTTTCTGCTCCTACTAACATTTTCTTTTTATCGGCGGAGATTTCGTATCCGTTTATTTCGCCCAACTCTGTCTCTTTTTGTTTTTCAAAATCAAAGGAAAAGAGTTTTGGTTTTCGTTCCGCGGCGCTGTTGCGCATATAAAAAATCTTTGATGCGGTTGAATTTAAATTGAAATAATTTCCCGGAGGAGTTGGAATTTCAACGATACGATTCGTAATTCCATCCGCATCAACTTTAACTGAAACGTCCGGTTTGCTTTCTTTCTTCTCTGATTTTTCGGTTGATTCTTTTTTATCAACTTTCTTTTCATCTTTTATTTCAACTTCATCACTCTTTGGGGCAAATGGAGATTTTATATCTTTTGCCAACGTAATTAAGTAGAGCTTCGACATATCAACATAAGCATGGTTCCACTCGGTGGAACTGTAAACCGGCGAAAAATTTCTGTCCGAAACGAAGTATAAATATTTTCCGTCTTCGCTAAATGTCGGACTGCCGGAATCGTACCAGCTATCGGTTACCGCGAAGGATTTTTTATATTCGAGAGAGTAGAGATAAATTTTCCCCATCCCAATTTCTTCCGGTTTCGGGTACGAAATCCATTTTGAATCCGGCGACCAAACGGCTCCGGTAATTTCCCAGGCGGTTGCCTGCTCAACTTGTGTAACGGTTTTCGATTCAACATCAACAAACTGCAAGCGGAGTTTTTTATCATTCCACAAAATCTTTTTACTGTCCGGCGACCATTCAATATTAAACTTGTAAGTGTCGGCGCCTTTTGTTAATTGAACCGGTGCGCCGCTTCCGTCTTGAGGCATAAAATAAATTTCATCTTCGCCGGAAGCGTCGGAAATATAAGCGATCCATTTTCCGTTCGGCGACCATTTGGAGCTTCTTTCATGCACCCCGGAAGTGTTCGTAAGATTTCTCGTTGGTCCGTTTTTTTGCGGAATGGTAAACATTTCTCCGCGTGAACCGAACAATGCTCGTTTGCCGTCGGGAGAAATTTCATAATTGGTTATTGATTTTGAAACATCAAGCAAACCGCCTCTGCCGAGGCTGAAGTCTTCATTCAAATAGATTGAAATCTTTGCAAGTTTTTCGGATTGCAAATCGAATTTATAAATGTATCCTCCGTTTTCAAACACAATTGCTTTATCACCGAGCGAAGGAAATTTTATATCGAACTCGGTGAAGGAAGTAAGTTGTTTTGTTTCTTTGGTGTCAAGCGCGAAAGAAAAAAGATTAAAAGTTTTCGTTCTGTCGGAAATAAAATAAATTTTGTTTCCGCTCCACATCGGGAAAATATCCTGCGCCGGATTATTGGTTACGTTCTCAGTTTTTTTTGTTTTGAAATCGTAAATCCAAACATCATCTGCTTGACCGCCGCGGTAGCGTTTCCAGGTTCTGAATTCACGGAAGACTCTGTTGTATGCCAATTTGGTTTCGTCGGGAGAATAAGCGCAAAAACCGCCGCGAGGCAAAGGTAATTGTGTTGGCAAATTTCCTTTTGTATCAACTAAAAAAAGTTGTCCTTTAAAATCATTAAACTCAATCATCCGCGAGCGGAAGACAAGCTCATTATTATTCTTCCAGGTCATTACAATGTTATTCGGTCCCATTCTATCGGAAACATCATCGCGGTTTAATGTTGCAGTGTAAGTAATTCTCTTTGGAACTCCGCCTTCGGAAGGCATCAAATAAACTTCTGTGTTACCGTCGTACTGCCCGGAGAAAGCTAATTGTTTCCCATCGGGAGAAAATTTTGCAAACATTTCAAAGCCGGTATCGTTCGTTAGCTTACGGGCTGTTCCTCCGTTTGCATCAACAGTATATAAGTTACCTGCGAAAGTAAAGACAATATTATTCCCATTAATTGTAGGGAAGCGGAGAAGTCTCGCTTCCTGCTGTGCGAAAATTTGCACTCCGAAAAGAAGCATTGTGAACAAGACTGTTATTCGTTTCATTTCGAACCTTTTTGATAATATGAGGAGAAATTTTTATAGAACTTAGTTGTTTAATCTTTTACAAGAAAGATTTAAATGAAGAGCGGCAATATATTTTGATAAAAATCTATTTTGTTATTTTTTCTTCTGGAGTGATCTCTTTTCTTTAAGGAACCATTCATTCTCTAATTTATTGATCTTTGCAACTTCGCTAAGCCAGAGCAATTCGCGCGGGGCTGGATTCTCTTTGGAAATAACTAATTTTAGGCATTCTCCTATGAATTCCTGCGCAACTGCGGGTTTGGAAAATTGGATCGGTGTGTTTGGTACAAAATCGTTAGCAAGAATATTCTGGATCGTTTCGTTGATAAAATCTTGACTGAATCCGAAACGGCTTGAAGCGCTTGATATTATATCTTTTTCACCATCTTCGATCTTGTTATTCATTTTTGCAACTATTAGGAGACCTTTTAAATAGTTACTTTTATCTAGTATTGTGAACAATCTGCCGCCCTTTCTTTATTTTATACGGAAATTTAAGAAATATGTTAATCGTTAGAAAGGAAAATTTTTTGTTATTCTTAGAAAGTGTGTAATTTTCTACCGAGCAAATAATTTGAATTTTAATATTTTTAAACGCAGTTGGTAAGTAGTCAATCGTCAAAAGACATTAAACATTAAGCTCACTTTCTGATAAATGAAAACTCATCACTGACCACTGCAAGTTAACGAGTGAAACATGAAACGTAGATTTATTTCTGTCATTTTTGTTATTCTTTCCATTACTATTGGATTTACTCAGGAAATTCCAAAAAATAAATACGGGCTTTCGGTTGTAAATGATTTTGGACTCTACCAAACACAAATTAAAAAGGATAGCGCAAAAGCATTAGTTGATTTGCAAAAATTTATCCCGGGAATTTTTATTGATGTTCGATATGCGACAGAAAATAATTTTGCTAAGACAAAGTTTTATGAAAGTCAAAAAGTGTTTTTGCGGGCACCGGCTGCAGCTGCACTGAAAAAAATTCAGAAAGAATTATCACAGCAAAATATTTCGCTTAAAATATACGATGCATACCGTCCCTATTCTGTTACGGAGAAAATGTGGGAATTTGTTCATGATGATCGTTATGCGGCAGATCCTAAATCGGGTTCGCGCCATAACCGCGCTTGTGCCGTTGATGTTACGTTAGTTGATTTGAAGACGAAAAAAGAATTTGCTATGCCGACTCCGTACGATAACTTTACAGTTAAAGCACACCACAGTTACAGTAATTTGCCTCGCAAAATTTTAGCGAACCGCAAACTGCTTAAAACAATAATGACAAAGTTTGGTTTTGAAACGATAACCTCCGAATGGTGGCATTATGATTTCTCCGGTTGGAAAAATTTTGAACTCCTTGATATTCCTTTTGAAAGTTTAGAAAAATAATACGTCTATTAACTTGTTCGTATTATGATTTTCGTTTGAATTGCCACGATTCGCCCCGGCGAATTAGGTCGTGGAATATGAAACAAGCTAAATATCGGCTTTAGCCACAATTCATGCAACGTTTTGGGGCTAAAGCCCGGAGTATCGCTCTTTAAATATGCCCACGACTAAAAGTCATGGCTATTCAATTAATAATTTTGTGTCAATCGGAACTAATCTCCCTAAAAAATCATTTTAAAAGAAAACAAATTCTAGAAGAGTAGTTATGCAAAAAGAAAATGAACTGACATATTCAACCTCCGTAAAGAAATATAAGTTTTACGATTTCATAATGGCGGCTTTTGTTACCATCCTACTTTGTTCAAATATTATCGGAGCTGAAAAAGTTGTCTCGTTATTTGGTTTTACCTTTGGCGCCGGAATTCTTTTCTTTCCGATCAGCTATTTCTTTAACGATATTTTAACAGAAGTTTATGGTTATGCCCGTTCCCGTAAGGTCGTTTGGGCGGGATTTGCTGCTCTGGGGTTTGCCTCTTTAATGTCGGCGGTGGTGGTCGGGCTTCCGGCGGCTCCGGGATGGGTGCATCAAGACGCGTATGTTGTGGTGTTCGGGCAAACCACAAGAATTGTAGCAGCTTCTTTAACTGCTTTTTTCAGCGGAGAATTTGTCAACTCTTTCGTACTTGCAAAGATGAAACTCACAACCAATGGAAAATATTTGTGGACAAGAACCATCGGCTCAACGGTTGCCGGCGAAGCGGTTGATTCTCTCATCTTTTATCCAATTGCATTTTACGGTTTCTGGCCCAACGATCTTCTTTTAAAAGTGATGATAACTAACTATGTGTTAAAAGTTTTGTGGGAAGTCATCGCAACTCCAATGACTTACAAAGTTGTAAATTTCTTAAAACGAAAAGAGCATGAAGACTTTTACGACAGGAACACAAACTTTACACCGTTCTCGATAGAAACATAGAAATAAATACAGTTAAGAAAAATATAGTTAATAGCATGAATGAAGGGAAGGATGTTTGAATGAAAAAGCTGATGGATTGATAATTTTGTTTTAAAAGATCATTCAACCGTTAGTTGGTTAATTTTTTCAGTTATAATTTAATAGCTAATTTTAGCTAATAAATTTTAGGAGTTAAAAATGAAGTTCATAAAATCAGTTTTTGTTCCGCTGTTAATCAACATTTTTGTAATTAGTTTTTTTTCAGGGTGTTTAAAGAAGGAAGATATGACGGAAGAATTTAAAAGATTTGTAAAAGACTACGAAACAAAAGTAGTTCCGCTCTACACGGATGCCAACACAGCTTATTTTAATGCAACCATTTCCGGTAAAGAAGAAGATTATAAGAAAGCTGCCGACCTCCAGGTGCAGTTAAGTAAAATCTACGCCAGCAAAGCGGATTTTGCAAAGCTGAAAAGATTCAAAGATTCAAACACTATTCAAGACGAACTGCTTAACCGCCAGTTAATTAAAATTTATAATGCGTATGCCTCAAGTCAAATTGACGAAAAGAAACTTGAAGAAATGATCCGGCTGCAAAATGAAACGGAGAAGAAATTTTCTACATTCAGAGCAAATGTAAACGGGAAAAAGATCACCGATAATGAAGTCGAGAACACTTTAAAAACTTCAAACGACAGCAAATTGCTTGAAGCGACCTGGTCGGCAAGTAAAGAAGTCGGCGGAGTGATAAACGATAATCTCATCAAGTTGGTAAAACTTAGAAATGAAGCCGCCCGCGAACTTGGTTATAAAAATTATCACGAAATGAGTTTGAAATTAAGCGAACAAGACCCGCAGGAAATTGAAAATCTTTTAAACGAACTTGATAACTTGACACGGGATACTTTTGCCAAACTAAAGACTGATATCGACGAACATCTTGCAAAAAAATATAATCTTCCAAAAGAAAAACTTATGCCGTGGCATTATGAAAACCGTTTCTTCCAGGAAGCTCCGAAAATTTATAATGTTAATCTTGACAGCTATTACAAGGACAAAGATATCGTTGCTTTAACAAGAAACTATTATGCCGGACTCGGTCTGCCGATTGATGACATGATCTCCAAAAGTGATCTCTTTGAAAAAGAAGGAAAATATCAGCATGCATATTGTTCAAACCTCAATAGGGGAAAGGACGTCCGCGTTGTATGCAACGTAAAACCAAATTACAATTGGATGGGAACAATGCTGCACGAGTTTGGTCATGCCGTTTATGATTATAATATTGATAGTACTCTCCCATGGACATTACGTGAACCGGCTCATACCTTCACAACCGAAGCGATCGCAATGATGTTCGGCAGAATGGCAAGCAACGGGCAATGGCTTGTTGATGTGGTTGGGATTACGAAAGAAGAAAAAGATAAAATCGCAGATGAAAGTTTTAAATCGCTCCGTCTTGAACAATTAACTTTTAGCCGCTGGGTGCAGGTGGTTTATCGTTTTGAAAAAGTGATGTACGAAAATCCTGACCAAGATCTGAATAAACTCTGGTGGGATTTGGTGGAAAAATATCAAATGTTAAAAAGACCTGAAGGGAGGAACAAACCGGATTACGCTTCCAAGATTCACATTGCGCTTTATCCGGCGTATTATCACAATTATTTGATGGGTGAACTTCTGGCTTCACAGTATTTTGCTTACATCGTAAAAAATGTTCTCCACTCTGAGGATTTGAAAAACCAAAGTTTTGTAAATAAGCCGGAGGTTGGAAAATATTTGTTAGAAAAAGTATTTAAACCGGGAACAAAATATTATTGGAATGATATGATAGAAAAAGCAACAGGAGAAAAATTGACTGCAAAATATTACGCTAAGCAGTTTGTGGAATAAGAAGAAAGTAAGATTTATCAAAACAAAAAAGGCTATCAATTTAGATAGCCTTTTTTATTAAAATCAAAAACCTAATTAATGCACAGAAATCTTTTTGTCTAAGATAAGTTTTGCTAAATCAGAAGTGCCGTTCTTTGCAAGAGTTTTAATTCCTCGGGTGCTTATTTTAACGGTTACAAAACGGCCAAGTTCCTGTACCCAAACTCTCTTTTTCTGCAAATTCGGTAAAAATCTTCTTTTGGTTCTATTATTTGCATGGGAAACGTTGTTTCCTGAAACCGGCTTAATTCCTAATAATTGACAAGTTCTTGACATAGTATTTCCTTTTCTCCAAATTTTAAGGGTGAAATATACACAAAAATTTTAGAAAGTATATAAAAAAACTAACACTGGGGAAATATTTTTTTAAGGAAAATCATTTCAAAAGACTTGACATTAACTTAAAAGATTTTATTTTATCTGTTGTTGTTCTTCACATTTTAGAATTTGATGACAACAATCCCCAAAATAGTTCAAATTATATCATTAAATTTAAAGGAGTTCTTATGGAATTTTTTGATCTACATCCTGTTACTCCCCAACAACGCCTCATCAATAAAGCAGCAGAAGTTATAAAAGAAGGAGGCATAATCATCTATCCGACTGATACCGTTTACGGTTTAGGGTGTGATATTTTCAATAAGCAGGCTCTCGAAAGGTTGTTTCAAATTAAAAATGATGCAATTACTAAAATGTTCAGTTTTGTTTGTGCTGATTTAAAAGATATCGCTAAATATGCTAAGGTTTCCGATTACGCTTATCGTACCATGAAACATCTTCTTCCCGGCGCTTATACTTTCGTTCTCCCGGCGGCAAAAGATGTTCCTAAAAAACTTTGGAGCAAAAGAAAGACTGTTGGAATTCGAGTTCCGAATAATGAAGTGAGTCTCGCAATTGCACGCGCTGTTGGTAATCCCATAATCAGCACAAGCGTTACAAACCGCAAGGGTGAAGTGTTAAGCGATGTGGATGAAATCAGGGCAGTTTTCAATCCTTTGGTTGATCTGATGCTTTCCATTGGGAATTTGTCTAATCAACCTTCAAGCGTTATTGACCTAAGCAACGGAGCTCCGGAAGTATTAAGAGTTGGAGCAGGAGATGTAACGCTGTTTGCATAATATGGAAGAGCCAGCAGCAAATAATTTGTTATCATCGAATGGTTGAATGGCTGAATGAAAAACACTTAATAGTAAATAAGCAAAAAACATGCAACCATTCATTTTTATTCATCCATTCCGTTAAATGTTATTTAACCCGACAAATATTTTTACTAACTATCTATGTCGTTTTTCTCACAACAAAATTTGATTGTGCTTGAGCAACCGGCGTTAAAATTATTTCGTTGATGTTTACATGTTTGGGACGCGTTGCGCAATAAAGAATTGCATCGGCGACATCTTGCGGTGTTAAGGGATCAACTCCGGCATAAACTTTTTTAGCACGCTCAACATCGCCGGAAAAGCGGACAACGCTAAACTCCGTTTCCACCATTCCGGGATCAACGGATGAAACTTTAATTGATTTATCGAGCACATCAATTCTTAACGATTGGCTTATGGCGTTAACTGCAAATTTTGTTGCGCAATAAACATTGCCCGAAGGATAAACATCATGTCCGGCGGTTGAACCGAGATTGATGATATGTCCGCTTTCACGTTTTACCATGTTGGGAAGAATTTCGCGGGTGAGATACAGTAATCCTTTAATATTCGTATTTATCATTACATCCCAATCATCAGGATTTCCTTCTTGCAATTTGTGCATTCCTTGTGCAAGTCCGGCGCTGTTGATCAGAATATCAACGTTCTTCCATTCTTCCGGAAGAGAAGCGAAACTCTCTTTTATTTCTTGATAATTTTGAATATCGAAAGAAAGGATTTTGCTTTCAGTAGTAAATGCTTCTTTTAATTCCAAAGCTAATTTTTCTATTCGCTCTCTTCTTCTTGCCGCAAGAATGACTTTTGCTCCCTCCCTTGCAAACGCGCGGGCGCAAGCCATTCCAATTCCTGATGAAGCCCCTGATATAAAAACGATCTTATTTTTTAGTAACGACATTTTCTTCTTCCTTTGGAAAAGTTTCGAGTAAATTTTTAATTCTATTTAGAACATAGGTGAGATAAGCAAAAGTGATTAAGAAACCGAAAAACAGGAAAACCAATATTTGCTGGCGGGAATAAAACAAATATAAAAGCGAAATACTCGGTTCACCCGCTCGTTTGATGAAGATCAGCACTCCCGCCCCATAAACAAACTTAATAAGCAAAATTCCGATGAGCGATAACAACAAAGACAAAAACCCGAATTTCAATGGCGGGTCTATTTTTCTGGAGATGATCAAAAGCAGTTCAATTTCAAGAAGAATGAGAATGAAATCGTAAAGTAGATAGAGGAATAAAGAGAAAGAATTTTGTACGTTCGAGGAAACAAGTGAAACTCCCGGTGGGAAAAAAGTGAACGAAAAAGCTAAATCTGTAAAAGAGATAAGCAAATATTTTGCAAGAATCACATTAAGAAACAAGGTAAGACCGATCGCTGAAATTACACCCGCGAACAGCCACATCTTCTTTTGTGAGGAATTTATTTCGTTTTTCAAGATTTCTTAATTGTGAATTTTTACTTTTCAAAATAACGAGAAACCGGCAAAGATAAAATTCATCAAGAAAAAGAAATATTTTGTTAAATTTACATCAATATTTAAATGAAAAATGTTCCCGTTCATGTTTAATCAAAATAAAGAGGAAAGTCTAAATGCAGAAAAATAAAAGAGTAGTCGTTACCGGTATGGCGGCGATAACCCCGATAGGCTTAAATGTAAAGGAATTCTGGAAGAGTATGATGGAAGGGAAAAGCGGTTGCGCTCCTATTACTTCTTTTGATGCTTCGCGGCTTGAAACCAGGTTCGCTTGTGAACTTAAAGGGTTCGACCCAACAAAGTATATGGATAAGAAAAATGCCCGCCGGCTTGATAAATTTAGTCAGTACGCGTTAGCCGTTGCAAAAGATGTATTAGACGATGCAGCTATTAATCCGGAAAATCTTTCTGAAGACGAAAAAAATATGATCGGCATTCTTTATGGAAGCGGAATTGGCGGTATCCAAACTTTTTATCAACAAGCGGTAATTAATCATACTCAAGGACCAAGGAGAATTTCTCCCTTCTTTATTCCGATGATGATTCCGAATATCGCAAGCGGTCTCATTTCAATTCAATATGGATTTAGAGGTCCCAATTATTGTTCGGTCTCAGCATGCGCAACGGCGAACAACAATATTATTGACGCTTATTTTATGATTCAAAGCGGTAATGCAACGGCAATGCTTTGCGGCGGCGGTGAAGCAAGCATTTGTGAAATCGGTATCGGAGGATTTAATGCATCTAAAGCGCTTTCAACAAGAAATGATTCACCCGAAACCGCAAGCCGACCTTTTGATAAAACCCGTGATGGATTTGTAATGGGCGAAGGAGCCGGAATGCTTTATTTAGAAGAATATGAATCCGCTAAAAATCGCGGCGCAAAAATTTATGCCGAGTTGATCGGTGTTGGTTTATCTGCCGATGCGTATCATATTACCGCTCCCGACCCTGAAGGCAAAGGAGCAAAACTTGCTATGCTTCGGGCGATGAATCATGCTGATATTGTGCCGGAGGCAATAGACTATATTAATATGCACGGAACCTCAACCGGACTTGGCGATATTGCCGAAACAAAAGCAATTAAAATGGTTTTTGGCGATCACGCTTACAAGATGAACGTTTCTTCAACAAAAAGCATGACCGGACATCTTCTCGGCGCAGCTGGCGGAGTTGAAGCGATAGCCTCGATTTTAGCGGCTGTAAATGACATTGTTCCGCCAACCATAAATTTTAAAACGCCTGATCCCGAATGCGATTTAAATTATACTTTTAACAAACCTCAAAAACGAAAAGTGAACATTGCAATGAGTAATGCTTTCGGTTTTGGCGGGCATAACACTTCCGTAATCTTTAAGAAATTTTCTGAATAAGAAAGAACAAAAATGAATATTCAACGCTCAGCAGGAATTCTTCTTCATCCGACTTCACTTCCAGGGAAATTTGGCATTGGCGATTTAGGCGAACAAGCCTTCAACTTTATTAATTTTCTTGATGCATCCGGGCAAACGCTCTGGCAGGTTTTCCCGCTTGGACCAACGGGATACGGCGATTCTCCATATCAATGCTTCTCTGCTTTTGCAGGAAATCCGCTGTTGATCAGTCCGGAAATTTTAGCTGAAGATGGTTACTTGAAAAAGGAAGATTTAGCAAAGGTTCCAAAGTTCGATCACAAAAACATTGATTTCGGCGGCGTGATTGATTATAAAAATTCTCTGTTAAGAAAAGCGTTCGCAAATTTTAGCGCTGAAAAAAATCCCGAAGTAGAAAAAGCATTTTCGGCATTCTGCGAAAAACATAATGACTGGCTCGATGATTTTTCCCTATTTATGGCGGTTAAAAATTATCATGGAGGAAATCTCTGGACTACGTGGGACAAGGCTATTGCTCTGCGAAAGGGAAACGCCGTTGAGAAATGGAAAGAAAAAGTTTCCGGCGAAATTCGTTATCAAAAATTTCTTCAATTTAATTTTTTCAAACAATGGCAAAAGATAAAAGAATATGCGCATCAAAAAGGAATAAAAATTATTGGCGACCTGCCGATTTTTATTGCTTACGACAGCGCCGATCTTTGGGCGAATAAAAATCTTTTTACCGTTGATGGAAATGGAAAACTTCTAACCTGCGCCGGCGTTCCACCCGATTATTTTAGTCCAACCGGGCAGCTTTGGGGCAATCCTCTTTACCGCTGGGATGAGATGGAAAAAGATGATTTCCTTTGGTGGCGGAAAAGAATTTCGTCTCTGCTTGAACTTATAGACATCGTTCGCATTGACCATTTTCGCGGCTTTGAAGCGTACTGGGAAATTCCGGGCGACGCGCTCACCGCTGAAACCGGTAAATGGGTGAAAGCTCCCGGAGATAAATTTTTTACTGCTGTAAAAAAACATTTAGGCGATGTTCCGATCATCGCCGAAGACCTTGGAGTTATTACAAAAGGAGTAACCGCACTCCGCGATAAATTTAATTTACCCGGAATAAAAATCCTTCAATTTGCCTTCGGCAAAGGAATGGAAACAAAATTTTTGCCGCATAATTTTATTCCGAATTGTGTTGTGCATACGGGTTCGCATGATAACGATACCACCCGCGGCTATTTTGAAAAAGCAAAAGAAGAAAAACACAAGAACGATATTTATGAATTCACCCAAAAATATCTCGGTTATTACGGAAACGATATTACGTTCCAGTTGATCAAAACAGCTTACGCATCTGTTGCAAACATTGTGGTTATTCCATTTCAGGATATGTTAAATCTTGGCAATGAAGCGCGGATGAATTTCCCGGGTACACTCGGCGGGAATTGGTGCTGGCGATTCACCTGGGATCAAGTGCCATACGATTTAGCCGGTAAGTACAAAGAAATGTGTGAAATGTATCAGCGTCCACCGGAGCCGGAAAAATTGGAAAGTGAAA
>MNVA01000191.1 GCA_001871325.1 Ignavibacteria bacterium CG1_02_37_35 | reverse complement strand
CAAGACGCTGCCTGGGAAAAAAGCTAAAGGAAAAAATGAATAATGAATATCGAACAAGGAATTTCGAATGATGAAGTTAAAATACGGATTGCATTCACTTCGAAATTCATTATTTCTTGTTCATTATTCGTTATTCAATTATCGTTAACATGTTAGCGCTAACAAGAATCTAAGAGCCTAATTGTCAATCATTGAAATACTCTTGGAGACAGACTTAAGTGCTTCTTCCGTGTAAGAATAGTTTGCAGTTTCGAGTCTTCTATGTAATGCAAATTTCTCCATAATATCATGGATATGACTTTTAACCGTATAGGTGGAGATATGGATTTTTTGACCGATCTCTCTGTCGTTCATACCTTCACTAAGTAACATCACCACATCCCTTTCCTGCTTTGTCATCCGTACCGCATCGTTCAGTTTGGATTTACCATCTTTCACCGCGTGGTCAACAATTCGGGAAAAAAGGGAATCTACTAAAAGAGGAGGAAGCACAGTGGACCCTTCGGCTACTTTCCGGATCGTTATTAAAAAATCATTAATGGAGGCATCTTTTAGAATGAAACCATTTGCACCGACTTTAACATATTGCAAGATATCGGCTTGTATAGGGGCAAGATCCATAATAATTATTTTTGCATTCGGAAAATCCCTCTTTACAAATTCCACAATATGCAAACTGCTTTGGCTTCGCAAACCAAGGTCTAAAAGAACAACATTCGGTTTTAATTGTTGAATTTTGAGTCTCGTATTCTTTCCGTCTCCCACGGCGGCAATGACACAGATATCCTTATAAGGTTCAAGAAGTGCCAGAATTCCATTACGCAGCAGCCGATTATCTTCGATAACTAATAATCTGATTTTGTTCATAGTATAATCTCAAATTAAGGTAGAAAAAAAATCAAGCTTAAGAACACATTCACTTAAATGAGTGTCCGGTGCCGAAAGCAATATTGATAATAAATAGTGTTAAAACGACTAAACTGCTCGAGAAGCCGAAGTAATCGCATTGCTAAAGTATGCTGCTGATCTGATCGGGTAAGTATTATATTATTTAACGTTATACTTGATAGACACAGCTACACTCAACTTGAGCAGTTCTTTACTTTTTGCAAGACCAATGTGCAATTATTCGGGATGTAGAATCAATAGGTCGAGAGGATGAAAAAGGAACTACATCTTTTGGGGGGAAGCAAGAGAAGAAATTATTCACTGATTAATGAAGTGGTGTCGCCGGCTGTTTTATAGGAATCAGAAATATGCGCATAGTTTGCCACCTGGACACGCGTATGAAGTGATAATTTTTCGAGGATGTTGTGCACGTGACTTTTAACCGTATAGGTTGAAAGATGGAGTTTTTGGGCGATTTCTTTATTGGCAAAACCATCAGCAATCAATTCGATTACCTGCCGTTCTCGTTTTGTCATACGGACAGATTCGACGATCAAGGAAGGCGGATATCCGTTTAGAGCATGTTCAACTATTTGACTAAAGAGTGAGCCGGTTAGATGGGGTGGTAAAACTTGTGCCCCTTCAAAAACTGATCGGATCGTTTTATAAAATTCAGCGATGTTTGCGTCTTTAAGGATAAATCCCGAAACTCCCGCCTGAATAAATTCAAAAACATCACTTTGCAAGGGAACAAGGTCCATCACTATAATCTTAATGGACTCATATTGCTTCTTAACCAACTTTACAATTTGCAGGCTGCTTTGGCTTCGTAAGCCAAGATCGAGGAGAACGATATTTGGTTCATACTTTTCAACTGCAATGAGAATGTTTTCGCCATTCCCGAAAGAAGCGGTAACATTCATATCAGGCTGCTTTTTGAGTAATGCCGCGATACCATCACGCAGAAGACGATTATCTTCAATAAGTAATATTGAGATTTTTTTCATTTGATCATTTCGTTTCTAATGAACTATAAATCCTCATTTATGTGTTTTAAAATAATACATCGCCCATTATTGTGCAACTTAAAAATCCCAATTCCATCTGACTCTGAAACAAAATAAAAACATTTTTCCAGCTCATGTTCTCAAAACTTTGCAGCTTAATAAATCAATGGATTCTGCATTTTCCGCACGACTCTGCCTGGGAAAAAAGCTAAAGGAAAAAACAATTAATGAATATCGAACAAGGAATTTCGAATGATGAAGTTGGAAGACAATCTGCATTCACTTCGATATTTAATTATCGTTAACATGTTAGTGATAGTGATTTTCTAAGTGCCTATGTTTTTCCCAAGACCCTGCTTGTGAAAAAAGCTAAAGGAAAAAATGAATAATGAATATCGAACAAGGAATTTCGAATGATGAAGTTAAAATACGGATTGCATTCACATCGAAATTCATTATTCCTTGTTCAATATTCGATATTTAATTATCGTTAACATGTTAGCGATAGTAATTTTTTAAGAGCCTAAGATTAGTGTTATTGAAGATCTGATAGGCAAGCAAGGTTGGATTATATGCAAGCTGCTTCGCATTGATTCCTTTGAGATAGAGGAATATGTAAACGTTACTGCAGTCACTGATGATGGTGAAGTGATAGATGCTGAAAGAAGTAAGAAGTTATTTGAAGTCCCGGCGAAAATGGAGAATGAGTCACTCACCATATCTGATAACACAATATTTACACTAAGAAATGCAATAGAGTCACAAGAGAACGACATTCTTATCTCAAACGCTGAACGCAATTCAAAGTTCTTTGATGATGAATTAGATAAACTTGAGAGTTGGGCAGATGATTTGAAGAGCAGTATTAAGATGGAGTTAAAAGAACTTGACCGCGAGATCAAATATCGAAAGACTGAATCCAAGCGGATACTAAATCTTGAAGACAAGATCCGTGAACAGCGTGAAATTAAAGAACTCGAAAAGAAGCGTAACGCTCTGAGATTAAATTTGTTTCAAGCACAAGATGAGATTGATGAAAGGAAAGAGTCCCTTATAACAAGTATCGAAGCAAAGTTAAAACAGAGAGTTTCTACATTTGACTTGTTTTTATTTAGATGGTTTCTAGTTGAAGATAAGTAATTCAATCTTTTCAGAGGACTGAATAAACAGCTCTTGTGAAAATATCACTTTAAAGAGACCAAAAATACATTTACAATATTTGTAAACAATTATTATATTGCTTATGCAAATTACATTCAAATCAAAAAAGCTGGAAAATATCTTGACGGATCCAAGAGAAATCTCTAAAACCTATGGTGTCATGGCAAAGAAAGTAAATCAGAGAATTAAGGAGTTAAGCGCTGCTCCCTCCCTGGTGGTAATGAAAACTTTACCCGCAGCTAATTGCCACGAGCTTCACGGCGGAAGAGCCGGCGAACTCGCTGTTGATATTTCCGGTAATTGGAGAATTATTTTCGAACCCGATCACGATCCTGTTCCGGCTAAAGCTGACGGTGGTTTAGATTGGAATTCTGTTACTCAGATAAAAATTCTTAAAGTAACTGATTACCATTAAAAATTTAGAGGAATAACATGACTAGTGACTATAAACTTAAAAAAGAATTACTTTCGCCACCCGGTGATACAATACAAGAAACCATTGATACAATTGGCATGAATCAATATGAGCTTGCCGAGCGGCTTGGCAAGAACATTAAAAATGTCAATCAGATCATTAAAGGGAAAGAACCTATTTCTACTACTACCGCCATTGCATTGGAAAAAGTATTAGGAATATCGGCTGACTTCTGGATTGAACGTGATAGACAATATCAAAAAGAACTTGCCGAGATTGAATTTGATGAATACCTGGAAAATTGTAAAGACTGGATCAAACATTTTCCTATAGCGAATATGGTCAAGTTGGGATGGATCCCATCATCAAAGAATCCAATCGAGCTATTAAAATATATGTTGAATTATTTTGGCATTGCCTCTCCCGAACAATGGAACACGCTTTATATAAGCAAAGCTACCAATGTTGCCTTTAAAATTTCATTAGCACATACCAGTGAGCCGGGAGCTATCTCCGTTTGGTTAAGAAAAGGTGAAATTGAAGCTAAGAAATTACAAGTGAAAGAGTTCAATAAAGATTTCTTTAAAAAGAATCTTGATAAAATTAAAGAACTTTCATATCATCACCCTGCCGACTTCAAAGATCAACTTCAAAAATTATGTTCCGAAGCCGGTGTAGCTGTTGTTTATACACCAAATATTCCAAAAGCGACAATAAGCGGCGCAACTAGATGGATTTTTAATACTACTGTTCCCTTAATTCAGTTATCCGGAAGATATAAAACAAACGATCATTTCTGGTTTACTTTTTTTCACGAAGCCGGACACATTTTATTGCACGGGAAAAAGGATGTTTTTTTAGAAGAAGTTACCGGGCATAAAATTGATAAAGAAAAAGAAGCTGAAGCGGACAGGTTTGCAAGTAAGTTTCTTATCACTGATAATCAATATCAACTGTTACTTCAGCATAAACCTTACAGCGAAACTTCTATACTGGATTTTGCAAATAAACAGTGCATCCACCCTGCAGTTGTTGTTGGTAGATTACAGCACGACGATTTCATTCTTCATTCTAGATTCAACAATATAAAAATTCACATTGATCTATTTAATTAATGTATTTGACAAGTGGATCCAAATGATTGTAATTCTGAAGGAGAGAAGCAACTGAAGAATCGCTACTATCTATTTCAAAAAAGTAAGAGCTATAAGCTATTTTACTATGATAACAAAATCGGTCGTAATATGAAACAAGAACTCATTGCTGAACTGTTCAATAACTTCTTAAAATTTGTAAAGAATACAAATGCAAAAACTAAATCTAAAATGAAAAAATAGTTATGTCAGAAATAGAAAAATTCCCGCTTGGTTCTTTGAACCTTACTGAAATAATTAAACAGCCTGAAGGCAGACGACTAGAATTCAAAGAGAATTTAAGTGACGGAAATAATATTGAGAAAACTGTAATAGCTTTTAGCAATGATGCCGGCGGTGAAATTTATCTTGGTATTAAAAACGATCCTCGTAAAATTATCGGCTTCCCTGAAAATGAAATTTTAAAACTTGAAGAACAAGTGTCAAACAAAATATTCGACAATACTCAGCCGAGCATTATACCCGATATTGTTGTTATCAATTTCGAAGGTAATTACATTCTCAAAATAACGGTTTATCCAGGCAGCCACACTCCCTACTTCCTAAAAACACTTGGTAAAAATAAGGGAACCTTCATTCGTGTCGGCTCTTCAAACAAACCCGCTGAAGAATCTATCATTCAAGAATTGGAAAGAAGACGTAGAAACATTTCATTCGATTCTTTGCCCAACTACGAATCGGGAATTGACGAAATTGACCTGACTTCATTCACAAAATTATTCAATGAACAAACCAGCAGAAGATTAAACAAAAAAGCATTTGAAAAATTAGGTCTTTTAATTGCGGAAGGTGGGAAGAAAATCCCAACTATTGCAGCCATTCTTTTATCGGAAAGTGAAGTTAAAACTAAAGATTTCCATTACGCAAAAATTGAGTGCGAACGCTTTAAAGGTACTACTACATCCGAAACTCTTGATTCTCAGTCCATTGATGAACCAATTTGTCTACAGCCGGAGATTGCCATTAATTTCATTAAGCGTAATATCAAAAAAGGTTCTGAGATAAAAGGTACTTACCGCAAAGAAAGATGGGAATATCCAATTGATGCCATTCGCGAGGTAATTATTAATGCTGTTATTCATAGAGACTATTCTCAATTAGGCAGAGATATAAAAGTTGCCATATTCGATGATATGCTTGAAATAACAAGCCCAGGTACATTACCACCTTCTATTGACATAAACAATTTATCAAGCGGGCTTTCGGAAATTCGAAATCGAACCCTCGCCCCTATTTTTAAAATGATTAACCTTATTGAGCAATGGGGAACCGGTTTCCAAAAACTGGATCATGAATTAAAACTTTATCCCGAGATTGAAGTAAAATATCTTGAACCCGGCTTGTCGTTTCAAGTGCAATTTATTAAGAAAAATTTTAAGGATATATCCACTCAAGCACTAAGTAAGCAGCAAGTTGGCACTAAGTCGGTACTAAGTTGGGACCAAGTAGGGACTAAGCTGGGACTAAGTCCCGAACAAGCTAAAAAAGTTCTAAATTTGTTTACAAATCCTATTACAAACGCAGATTTAATGAAAGAGTTTGGAGTAACAAATATGACCAAGTTTAGGCGAAAGTATATTAAACCACTGCTAAAAGAAGTATTGATCCATATGACAAATCCGGATAAACCAAATAGCCCGGATCAAAAATATATTATAACTGAAAACGGTCGTGAATTACTAAATTCCATAGTTGATATTGACGAAGAATACAACCGTACTGTAAGTAAAATACAAAAACGGCAAAGTGTTAAACCTGAAAATCTTTCCACTTCTGAGACAGTCAAAAAAATTGAGAGACGACTTAAAGGTGACGAAAAGAAAATTCTAAAAGAAGCAAAGAAAACTAAAAAGAAAAAGTAAATTAGAAGCAACTATGAACCACAAACCAAAATTAGAATTAACCTGGATTGGCAAAGACAAGCAGCCGAAGCTTGAACCGCGCATTTTAATTGAAGACCCGGAAAAATCTTACGGCGATAAGAACACAGAGAACATGCTTATCTACGGTGATAACCTTCTTGCTCTTAATGCTCTTGAACAAGACTTTGCCGGGAAAATTAAATGTGCCGCAATCGATCCACCTTACAATACTGGTTCTGCGTTTGAGCATTATGATGATAGTATTGAACATTCTCTTTGGTTGAGCCTAATGAGAGACAGACTTCAGATAATTCACGGTTTGTTATCTGAGGATGGAACGATCTGGGTTTGTATTGATGATAATGAAGGTCATTATTTGAAAATATTATGCGATGAAATATTTGGTAGACAATGTTTCGTTGCTACAGTTATTTGGCGCTCAACTGACAATTCAAATAATGATGCTAAGCAATTCTCAGTTGATCATAATATGATTTTGGTTTATTCGAAAACATCCAACTGGCGTTCCAAACGACTAATGCCCGATGATAGTAAAAGAAAACATTTCAAAAACCCAGATAACGATCCCAAAGGTCCATACTTTGATGGTAATCCAATTTCGTCTCCTCATTTTCGTCAAAATTTATGTTATGATGTTATTTCACCACAAGGTAATATCATCAAATTTCCAGTGAACGGTTGGAGATGGAGTAAAGAAAGAATGCAAGAAATGATTGAAAAAGGTGAAATAAGATTTACTCAAGATGGAAAATCAATCAGACGAAGAACATATTTACAGGAACAAGGTGGCTTACCTCCTTCTACATTATGGTTTGATTTGAGTGAAACTGGTCATAACAGACAAGCCAAATATGAACAAAAGAATCTTTTTCCTGAATGGACTAAAGAAGAATGGTTTCAAACACCGAAACCCGAAAAGTTATTACAAAAAATATTGATGATAGCCACAGACGAAGACGATTGGACGCTCGATTCTTTTCTAGGTTCCGGAACATCATCCGCAGTTGCGCATAAAATGAATCGCAAATGGATTGGAATAGAACTTGGCGAACATTGCAATACACACTGCGTCCCACGTCTTCAAAAAGTTTGTGATGGAACTGATGAGGGCGGAATTTCTGAAAGTGTTGGCTGGAAAGGCGGCGGCGGTTTCAAATATTACTATTTAGCTCCAAGCCTTCTCAAGAAAGATAAGTATGACAACTGGGTAATAGATGAAAACTATAATGCTGAGATGTTAGCTTCAGCAATGGCTAAACATTGTGGTTTCAAGTACAACCCCGATGAAACAATCTATTGGAAACAAGGTCAATCCACTGAGAAAGATTTTATCTATACAACAGCTCAGATGCTCACAGTCGAACGTCTTGATAGCATTCATGAGG
The DNA here is from genome assembly GCA_001871325.1 of Ignavibacteria bacterium CG1_02_37_35. Taxonomy (GTDB): domain Bacteria; phylum Bacteroidota; class Ignavibacteria; order Ignavibacteriales; family Ignavibacteriaceae; genus UBA1563. The sequence goes on along the minus strand of MNVA01000191.1, from coordinate 12,026 downwards.
AGATGCAACCGGATGAAAGCTTGCTTATCTGTTGTAAGACATTCTCAAAAACCTGTGATGGGAAATATGAAAATATTACGCTCAAGAAAATTCCCAAGATGTTACTTGGCAAATGTGAGTTTGGTAGAGAAGATTATAGCTTAAATATTATCTCAATGCCTATAGACCCGAATGAGCCGGAGTTTGTACCTGCCGGCGCGTTACAACCTACGTCTGCAAAAACAAAGAAAAAGAAAAAAGGAATTTCAACACCGGACATGTTCACCAATAATGGGGGGAATGATAATGAATAAGAATGCCGGTTACGTACGCAACCGTTTAAGTCTTCGCAAGCCACAAGAAGAAAGTCTTGAAATTCTTGTGCAGATAGCAGATAGTCTTGAATTGACAAAAACAAACCCGATGAACGCGGATGAACTGGCTAGTTTTCTCGAGCAAGAACTCTCCAAAGTAAAAACGCTCTTCCCAACATGCATAGATTTCGAAAGGAATTTTCCCTCGGTCTGTTTTTCACTAGCAACCGGCGTTGGTAAAACAAGGTTGATGGGTTCGTTTATAGCCTACCTCTACTTAGAAAAAGGGATGCATAACTTTTTTATTCTGGCACCGAACCTCACAGTATATAATAAATTGATCGCTGATTTCTCGGACACAACAAGTCCTAAATATGTGTTTCAAGGAATGAGTGAATTTGTTCACAACACTCCAAGGATTATTACCGGAGATAATTATGAACAGATCTCTCAATCGAAACTATTCGAATCGGACTTACACATAAACCTATTCAATATATCAAAGATAAACTCAGAGACACGCGGGGGCAATCTCCCGCGAATAAAAAGATTGACTGAATATCTTGGCGAATCCTATTTTAATTACCTCGCAAATCTGCCTGATCTTGTTTTATTAATGGATGAGTCACATCACTATCGCGCAGATAGAGGAATGGCTGTTCTTGAAGAACTTAATCCGGTGATAGGTTTAGAGGTCACAGCAACTCCTCAAATAGAAAGAGGCGGGAATGCTATTAAGTTCAAGAATGTTGTCTATGAATATTCTTTGGCTAAAGCTATTCAAGATGGATTTGTAAAGGAGCCGGCGGTTGCAACACGAAAGGATTTTAATCCAAGCCAATATCAACCCGAAGAGCTTGATAGAATTAAGCTCGAAGACGGTTTACGGATTCATGAAGACACTAAAGCTGCACTGGATATATACTCAAGAGATAGCAAGACGGAGTTAGTAAAACCATTCGTGCTTGTGGTTGCAAAGGATACCAATCACGCCGGGCAATTGAAACGAATGATTTCAGACCCCAATTTCTTTAATGGCGATTACGCTGATAAAGTAATGGAGATACACTCCAATCAATCTGGCGAAGAAAAAGAAGACAACATTAACAAACTCCTTTCGTTGGAAAAGCATGATAATATAATTGAAATAGTGATCCACGTTAACATGCTAAAAGAAGGTTGGGATGTTACAAATTTATATACGCTTATTCCTTTAAGAACGGCGGCGTCTCAAACATTAAGAGAACAAACGATCGGGAGAGGTTTACGATTGCCTTTCGGCAGACGCACCGGGGTTGACAAAGTAGATAAACTCACTATTGTCGCTCACGATAGATTTCAAGAGATAGTTGACGCGGCGAATATGCCTAATTCTATTATCAAGCTACAAAATATAATCACAATAGATGATTTGGATATCGGCAGACCTAAAGAAGTAATTACGGCGCCAACAGTTATTGAACAGAGACTGAATGAAGAACAAAAACGAGTTGACCAGATAACTGAACCGGAAAAGAAACAAGAAGAGCAAATAAATTTAATTGCCCGGCAACTAGTTCATTCCGTACTGCCCGAGATGAATAAACAAGCTAAGGGTATTTATGAGCTAAGGACTGAGGAGATTCAGCGGATGGCAGTGGACCGAGTCAGAGAGAAATTACTAACAGATCCTCAACAGAATCTTTTTGTTAATGAGATAATGCAAAAGGTGGAAGAGAATTATCAGCAAGCCGTTACAGAATACTCCGAAAATGTGATTGCGATCCCCAGAATTACAATTCAGCCTAAAGGGGAAATAAAATCGGGATTTCATGATTTTGATCTTGACGTTGCTAATCTAAACCTTCGACCTTCGGATGAACATATTATTATTAAGTACTTACGCGAAGGCACTATTGAAATCGTTGATGCCAATCAACAACGGGTCTTGTACGGCAGCATTCAAAATATTATTGTCAGCGAGTTGATGAATTATCCTGAGATTGATTACGACACGCAATCGGACTTACTATTCAAGCTAACTGGCCAAGCACTTGATAAATTCAGAAGTTACTTATCGGAAGAGAATGACGTAATACGCGTAACAAAACAGAATAAATATGTCATTGCGGATTTCATATATAATCAAATGATGCAGAAGTTCTTCTATCATGCTGTTGAATTTGAAGAACCTATAATTAATGTTCGCGCATTCACCCGGATTGAAAAGCCTAATTATACAAAATACACAACAGATAGCATCGTACTGTTTACAGAAACGGTTACGCCAACGTCATCTCTACCGACCAAGATATTTACTGGTTTTAAGAAAGCATGTCATACAGAATATAAGTTTGACTCTAAGACTGAAAAAGACTTTGCGATTATTCTCGAACAAGACGCAGATGTACTTAAATGGTTACGTCCGGCGCAATCACAATTCAAAATTTACTGGCGTCATAACTCAAGGCAGTACCATCCGGACTTTATAGTTGAAACTGCTGACACAATCTACATGATTGAGACTAAGCGGCAAGATAATCTTGATAGTGATGAGGTTGACGAGAAAGCGAAGGCTGCTATGGAGTACTGTAAATATGCCACGCGCTATTCATCTCAGAATGAAGGTAAGGGTTGGAAGTATTTACTCATCCCACATACCGTAGTGCTGGCAAGCGCAAGTTTTAAGTTTTTGGCGCAAAGTTTTGAGTACCGGCAAACTTTATCCGTTCATTAGGAATAATCACAGTCCTCAACAGTCATCAATAAATAAGTATCAACATAAAATAGGAGAAGATAACATGGAAGTTAAAATAGAAGACAACAAGCTCATCATCACGATCGAAATGCAGAAGCCGACGCCAAGTGCATCCGGCAAAACATTGGTTGTTGCAACCACGCATGGGAACACTCAAACGCAATGCATCGTTGACGGGAAACCTTTAGTAATTGGTCTGAACGCATACATTAAAAAATGATCTACGCAGTTTTCTGCAAAAAAATATTTGGATTCTTAAGCTATTCCTCAGAAAACTAACGTAGCCAAAGAGTTACTGCTTTTCTCCCGGAATTGTTTGAGTTCGGCGGGATTTAAGCTTTTTTGTAGTGGTGGAAGCAGTTCGCCGCGGTGAAAAATTGACTCTACAACCTTCGGGCTCTGTCACAACAATGAGATAAAACAAAAAAGCCGAATTCTCATTCGGCTTTTTTTAGTAGCGGGGGCAGGACTTGAACCTACAGCCTTCGGGTTATGAGCCCGACGAGCTACCAATTGCTCCACCCCGCGGTGTAATATTGTTTTTTCAAAATTGTGTTGCAAATATACAGATAATTCGGTGTGGAAGCAAACCATTTTACTTAAAGAGAAAGCTTCTTCAATTCCTTCTTTAAACTTTTGTAATGTGGAAGAATTTGAGCGACTTCGTTCCAGAATTTTTTTGAATGATTTAATTGTCTAAGGTGGCACAACTCGTGAACAATGACGTAATCAATCACTTCTTTCCGAAACTTCAAAAGATTATAATTTAAAGAGACATTCCCGCGCCGTGAGCAGCTTCCCCAGCGCGTTTTTTGCCCACGGACAGAAAATCGTTTTACAGAGAAACCAAATTTTACCGAGAGTTCACTTGCTCTTTCAATTAAATATTTTTTTGCGACGTGCTTTAAATATTTTTCATATAACAGCTCATGAGAAAAAATATTTTTTTGAGGGACTCGAAAAACAAGAACATCATCCTGAATAATCACACGGTACTTTTCTAAAAATAAATCTTGTTCAAGCCGCAGAGTGATTTTTTTTCCAAACAGATAATATTTTTTTTCAGATTGAAACAGGTGAAAATGTTTACCAACCCAGTCGAGTTTTCCCGTTAAAAATTTTTCACCTTCGGCAAAAGAAATGCGGTGCGGGATTACTAATTCAAGCTGCTGTTGATTTATCCGCAACTGTAAGTGTTTCGCTTTTCTGCTGAACCGGTAACGGTAGGCTAGTTTTTTTGAATTTACTTCAATGGTTTTTGAAAAGAGTTCATCTGCCATCGCTATGATTTTTTGTAAACCGTTTTTTCTTTTGAATCAAGCAATTGTATCCCGAGAGATTTCAAATCATCTCTAATTTTATCTGCAAGCGCGAAGTTCTTTTCCGCCTTCGCGGTAATACGAAGTTGAAGAAGTATTTCGATTAATTCATTTTCTAGTGACACTGTTTCTGCTTCCTTTACAAAACTTGCAATACCGAAAACATCAACCGCCGTTTTTTGAAGGAATTTTTCTACTTTTTCCAAAAACGATTTATCTAATTGAGGATATTCCACAAAGAGGCGGTTTACTTCTTTGATGAAATCAAAAATAACCGCAAGCGCTTTGGCGGTATTAAAATCATCGTCCATCGCTTCTTCAAAATCGTTGTAGAATTTTTTGCACGAAAACGGAATTTTTTTGGCGTGCTCAATGGCTGATCTTTGTTTTTCTCTTAAACTAAAAACAAAATTCTCAATTTTTTCCAAACCTTTTTTTGAAGCGTCGAGCAGTTCCACGCTGTAATTAAGAGGTCCTGCGTAATGCGTCTGCGCGAAAAATAATCTTATTACTTCCGCAGGATAAGTTTTCACCACATCCCTGGCGGTAAAAAAATTGCCGAGAGATTTAGACATTTTTTCGTTATCAATATTTAAAAATCCGAAGTGCATCCAATAATGAACAAAGGATTTTCCGGTTGAAGCTTCGCTTTGCGCAATTTCATTTTCGTGATGCGGAAAAATTAAATCGCTGCCGCCGGCGTGAATATCAAAGGTTTCTCCGAGATGTTTGCAGCTCATCGCAGAGCATTCAATATGCCAGCCGGGACGTCCTTTCCCCCACGGACTTTCCCACGAAGGCTCACCTTCTTTAGCTTTTTTCCAAAGTGAAAAATCGAGCGGGTTTTGTTTCTCGTCGTTAATTTCAACTCTCGAGCCGCTTTCTAAATCTTCTAAATTTTTTCCGCTTAACTTTCCGTAACCGGCAAATTTTGAAACATCATAAAAAACATTTCCGTTTACGTTGTAAGCAAAACCTTTTTCTTCTAATAATTTTATCATCGAAATAATTTCGCTGATGTGAGCGGTTGCTTTTGGATAAAGAGTAGCCGGTTTTATGTTCAGTTTTTTCAAATCTTCTAAAAACGCATTAGCATAAGTTTCTGCAACGAGCGAGTATTCTTTTCTCCCCTCAATCGCTTTTTTGATGATCTTGTCGTCAATATCGGTAATATTCATTACAAAAGTTACAGCGAAGCCTTTGTATTCAAGATAACGGCGGATAACATCAGCCATAATAAATGAGCGTGCATTGCCAATGTGAAAAAAGTCATACACGGTTGGCCCGCAAACATACATCTTCACTTCATTCTGAACGAGCGGAATGAATTCTTCTTTTTTATTGGTTAGGGTGTTGTAAAGTTTCAGCATAAAGTTTTTTCTAAAAATTTTTAATCTTTTGTGTTGAAAATATAAGAATTAATTCTTCCTGCTTAGCAGGCAGGTCGCAATTTTAGTAAAAGATTCTGAATATCCTCGGGGAGTTCAGAATCGAAACTAATAAATTCATTTGTAGCCGGATGAATAAAGCCAAGTTTTTTTGCGTGGAGTGCCTGTCTGGGCATCAGTTCAAGCAGATTTTCCATACGGCTTCTCATCTTCGGAAGCTGGGCTCCATAAGTTAATTTTCTGCCGCCGTATGTTTCGTCGCCGAAGATAGGGTGTCCGATTCCCGAAAGATGCACCCTGATTTGGTGAGTTCTTCCAGTTTGAAGATGAATTTTTAACAATGAAGTAAATTCAAAATCTTCAATAACTTCATAAAGAGTAATTGCGGTTTTCCCATCATCTTTACAGATGGTGAATTTTTTCCTGTCGCTTTTACTTCTTACAATGTTGTGTGTTATCTCTCCCTGCTTTTCCTTAAATATTCCCCACGCAACCGCCCAATATTCTCTTTCAATTGAATGTTTGGCAAATTGCTTCGCGAGTTTGGCGTGGGTTACGTCATCTTTTGCTACTACCAATAGTCCGCTTGTGTTTTTATCAATTCGGTGGACAATACCCGGACGAATAGGTTCGTTCACATCACTTAGAGATTTTGTATGATGAAGCAGCGCGTTTACAAGTGTCCCTGTATAATTTGAAAATGCAGGATGAGCCACCATTCCCGCAACTTTATTAACGATGAGGAAATAATCATCCTCATAAATAATATTTAAAGGAATATCTTCCGGTTCTGCTTTTTCGGGTCTTGGTGAAATTGGGATAGTAACTTCAATCAGATCGAATGGAACAACTTTGTAGTTCGCTTTTGTCGGTTTGCCATTAACCAGCACAAGTTTAGCGTCAATCAGTTTTTGAATTCTAGTGCGGGTGGCATTCTCGATTACATTAGTTAAATAAAGATCAATTCTTTCTTTCTGTTTCCCGGAGGTGACTTCAATTTTGAATTTCTTCTCTGTTATCAGATTCATCATGGTTTAATTTTTCGCTTTCGAGAATATTCTCAGTTGGATCAGAGGTTTCACCGCTTTGAAGGGTCTCGCCGGACAATTCAATATTCTGATCGTTTGTAACGGCAATATTTTTATGTTCTTGTTGGTGCTGCTTATAAAAGAAAAGAAGGATCAACACGCCGATAGAAACGCACATATCGGCAACATTAAAAATTGGCCAGCGTTCGTAAGTTCTTCCGAATATTTGAAAATCAAAAAAATCGAAATCAAAAAAATCAACAACTTTACCATAAAATATTGTTGCGTAGCCGTAAATCGCTCCGTAAAAAACCCGGTCAATAAGGTTTCCTATGGCTCCGCCAAGAATCATAGCTAATGCGACCCTCAAACTGAGACTTTGTTTCCGAACAGAATAGAGATAAACAAATAAACCTATGCTCGCAAGGATAGAAAAAAGTGAAAGCCAAAGTTTTGCATGGTCGGTAACATCAACCCCGAACGCCAACCCGGGATTTTCCACAAATGTCAGCTGGAAAAAATCTCCGATGACATTAATGCTTTGTCCGTAATACATCCCCTCATGCCGGATATGCAAGAACGGAACAGAGAAACCTTTAACCCATAATTTTGTTACCTGATCAATAAAAACCATAACAAACGTAACATAAAGAACTTTCACTCAACTAACCTTTGCTCACTATTAATTCGGAATAGAGGACTAATGACTTTTTATTTTCTTCTCTTGAAGCATTTTAATTTGCACACACTGCTGACTATGCGGGACCGCTTCAAGTCTTGCAACAGGTATTAGAGGGCAGGTCGGGCATAAATGTTTTGGTTCTTCAATACATTCCAGACACAAACCATACGTACCGGCGTCAACTCTTTTCAGAGCGTCATCGAGGTAGCTTAGGAATTTATTTTCACGTTGATAATACAAAAAGGTTTTTTCTCGTTCCATTGCATCAGTGCCTTGTTCCGCCATATGCAAGGAGTAAGGAGAATTTTCATTTATGTATTCCCCTGTCGTCGGGTCTTTCATCTGCTCCTGGAGGTTCTGGAGTTGTTCACGGATCTCTTTTTGTTTATCAAGAATAACTTTTCTGAAATGATCTAAATCTTTTTTATTGTAACCTTTAATTGCTTTATGGACCGGTTTTTTCACTTCAATAATTTGTTGCACCGCTTTTTGCTTTTTTACCGGTTGAATTTTTTCAACTTTTTGCTTCACTATTATTTTTTCCGTCTTCATTGGTTTTGAAACTTTTCCAATAACTTTTTTCTCTGTTTTTTTCGTTTTTGCGGCTGTCGTCTTGTTCGCAATTGCTTTTTTGGCTTTTACCACAAGCGCCTTTTTGGCAACAACTTTTTTAGCGGCAACTTTAGTTGCCTTAAAATTCTTACCTTTTGCCGTTTTCACAGCAGGTTGCTTCGCCATAACTTTTTTGGTGGAAGATTTTTTTACCATTGTATTATTCCTTATTAATTAAAAACCTTTTGAATCGTTATCGAAATCGAATGGGCTCCGATCTCCCAGGTCTGCGAGAAACCGGCTTCACCAATTTCAAATGTAATTTCGTTTGCTAACGTTTCGTTTGTAATATACTGCTTAAATCGCTTAATTGCATCAACAAAATCGTCTATAGCCTCTGCGCTAATGAGTATCCGGTCGGTAACTTCAAACCCCGCATCCTTCCGCATATTTTGGATCCGGTTCACAAATTCTCTGGCAAGCCCTTCTTGAATAAGATCATCATTCAACAAAGTATCGAGTGCAACCGTAACCCCTTCGTCGCTTTCAACCGACCAGCCGGTAATTTCCGAACTAATAATTTCAACATCACTTTTTTGAACTTCAAAAGATTCTCCCCCTAAAGTTACAAAAACAGATTCTCCTTTTTCAAGTTTTCCGATTAAATCTTTATCAAATTCGCGAATGGCATTTGCAACCGGATTCACTTTTTTGCCGAATTTGGGACCAAGGGTCTTAAAGTTAGGCTTAGCAGATTTGGTAACAATATTAGCATCATCTGTTAACACGATCAATTCTTTAACATTAACTTCTTCGAGGATGACGTCCCGCATTTGTTCCAAAGAACTGCGTTTTGCAGCATCCACTGCAACCATAATTTTTTGCAGCGGCTGGCGGACTTTCAAATTTAACTTAGCTCGCATTGCGCGGGTTAAATATACTACTCTTTGAGCAAGTTCCATTTTTTCCTCAAGAGCTTTATCAGCAATCTTCATTTCCGGGAAGACAGAGAGATGAACCGATTCAAATGGTTCTTCTTTAGTATTTCCATTTAAGTTTTGATATAACTCCTCCGCAAAAAACGGGGCAAAGGGGGAAAGAAGTTTTGCGATAATTTTTAGGCTTTCGTAAAGCGTTTGATAAGCAGCAATTTTATTTTGATTGTTTTCCGATTTCCAGAATCGTCTTCTATTTCTTCTTACATACCAATTCGAAAGATGGTCTATCGTAAATGAATAAATCAATCGTGCAGCTTTGGTCACATCATAGGAATCCATAAACTGCTGATATTCTTTTACTACTGAGTTCAACTTTGAAATTATCCAGCGGTCAATTTCAGGCCTTTCATCGTATGGAATGAAAGTTTCGCTAAAATTGAACTTATCAATATTTGCGTACAAGGCAAAAAATGAATACGTATTTAACAGTGTTCCAAAAAATTTTCTTTGTGTCTCGGCAAGATCATCTTCGCTAAATAATGTTGGTCGCCAGGGCGGATTATTAACCGTCAAATACCATCGGGTCGCATCCGCGCCATACTTGTCAAACAAAGTGAACGGGTCAACCGTGTTCCCTTTCGACTTGGACATCTTCTGCCCCTTCTTGTCCAAAATTAAATCATTGACAAGAACATTTTTGTAAGCAACTTTGTCGAATAACATTGTCGAAATTGCATGCAACGTATAAAACCAACCGCGTGTTTGGTCGATTCCTTCGCAAATAAAATCCGCCGGGAAGTTTTTATCGAACCATTCTTGGTTCTCAAACGGATAATGGTATTGTGCAAAGGGCATGGAACCGCTATCAAACCAGACATCAATTAATTCGGGAGTGCGTTTGTAAATTTTCCCGTTTCGTTCAAAGGTAACATCATCAACAAACGGTTTATGGAGATCAATCTCTTCACGGGGTAAATCCCTTACAAGAATTTTCTTTCCGTCGCGTTCAACAAATCCTTCTTTCAATTCAGCGACCGAGCCGATAGCGAACATATCTCCCTCATCATTTAACCACAGCGGAAGGGGCGTTCCCCAATAGCGATCCCGTGAAAGTGACCAATCTTTATTCTCCTCAAGCCAGTTGCCGAATCTGCCTGAACCAACTTCAGGCGGGTACCAATTAATGGTTTTGTTCAGTTCGATCATCCGTTTAGAAATTTCCGTTGTGCGGATATACCAGCTATCGCGCGCATAATAAATCAGGGGATTGTCGCACCGCCAGCAATGCGGGTACGAGTGAAGATGATCATTCCCGGCTTTGTAAATAAGACCGCGCTCTTTCAAATTTCGTACAACGTCAGGGTCAACACCTTTTTCTTCATGCGTAGTGAATTTAAGTGATTTCACTAATCTGCCCGCAAAGTCGGTAACTTCTGAAGTAAATCTCCCCCCTTTTGTAACCGGTTGAAGAAAGGGCAAATCGAACTTCTTTGAAACTTCATAATCATCTGCACCAAATGCCGGAGCAATATGAACAACTCCCGTACCGTCTTCCGTGCTCACAAAATCTCCCGGAACGACATACCAACCCTTTTTATCTGTAGGAATATATGAGAATAAAGGTTCGTATTCTTTATTTAAAAGATCAGCGCCTTTTAAATGAGAGATGATTTCATAATCCTCTTTGATAACAGACAAACGGGCTTCGGCGAGGTAAAGGATTCCGTGCTTCTCTGTCTTTATTTTTACATAATCAATTTGGGAACCGACAGCAAGCGCAACGTTAGAAATTAAAGTCCACGGAGTTGTTGTCCACGCTAAGATTGATGCATTTTCATCGTTCAATTTGAATTTAATATAGACACTCGGATCGTGAACGTCGGCATAGCCAAGCGCAAGTTCGTGTGAGGAAAGTGGTGTTTCGCAATGGGGACACTGGGGAACAATTTTAAATCCTTTGTAGATCAATCCCTTTTTTACATATTCGGAAAGCGCCCACCAGACCGATTCGATATAATCATTCGTGCAGGTAATGTAGGCGTCATCAAGATTGATCCAATAGCCCATCCGCTCGGTGAGCGTTTGCCAGCCTTGTTTCATTTCGATGTGACCATAGACCAAATCTTTTGCTTTCTGGTTGAAAGCGGCGACACCATATTTTTCAATATCTGATTTTTGTGAAAAATCCAATTCTTTTTCAAGAGCAATTTCAACGGGTAAACCGTGCGTATCCCAGCCAGCTTTCCTGTGAACTTGATACCCTTGCAGAGTTTTGTACCGGCAGATCAAATCTTTTAATGTCCTCGCCATAACGTGATGAATGCCGGGTCTTCCGTTTACGGTTGGTGGACCTTCATAGAACGTGAAAGTTTTTTCTTCGTTTCGAGAATGAATACTTTTTTCAAAAATTTTATGCTCTTGCCAGAACTTGAGAATCTCTTTTTCTAAAGTAGCGTAGTTTACAGAATCAGAATATTGTTTGAACATTGTACTTGTTTGTTTTAGTAGTTAGTTGAAAATTGTTTAAGCGCTTTTTCTCTTAGTTATAAATTGTTTTTTATCAATTGCCCAGTTGAAAAGAGAATCCAAAGGAATTCGCTTAGAGGCATCCAAAATTTCTAAACCGATAATTTCTTTTTTTTCATTTACATCAACATTAAATCCATCACTCAGTTCAAGGACTTGAGACGGCTTTTTGTTTGAGAATTTGATATATGCTGCGTCAACTTCGTTATCATAAAATACTTTCATCTTGATACCACATCATAATAATTATTGCGCTTCATACTTTTTAATGAGTTCGCGTTCAATTTGAATGAACTCTTTCAATTCTTTTTCGATCCGTTCTTTTTTCAATAATGTATTCTTTGCGCTTGCTTCTGCATTGTTAATGATCTTTTCAGCCTTTACTTTGGCTTCCAGAACCGTTAAAGCGGCTTCGTCTTTGGCAGATTTAATATATTCTTCAAAAATATTTAATTTCGATTTTACTTCGAGCAATTCTTTTTGAAGCGAAAAAATTTCTCCCATCGCCATTCCGAAAAACGCCATTGTGCCCAGCATAATATCGCGTAACGTGTAAAGAATAA
>MNVA01000200.1 GCA_001871325.1 Ignavibacteria bacterium CG1_02_37_35 | reverse complement strand
AAGCCACCATAGCCGGATATTCCACCAGCTGAACCAATAGAGTAGCAGTTGCTAACAGTGGAACTTGTGATGGAATAAGCAAAACCACCGATTTCACGTTGGTTCTCGATATTCGCCGTAGAATAACAATTGCTTACATCGGAACTATTTTCAATAACTCCTATCAAACCACCAGCTTTAAGGTAGGATGTAGAGCCGCCCAATGACACACTACCCGTGCTGAAGCATTTGCTCACTGTTGAATTATTAACCGCTCCTGCAAGACCGCCAAAATATTGAAGTCCCGCAATATTAACACTTGTGACTCCGAGATTCTGAATAGTAGCGCTAAGAACCGCACCAAAAAGTCCCTGAAAATTTACCTGACGATTAGTTTTTATTCCGGAAATGGTATGTCCCTGCCCATTATAGGAACCCGTGAAATTAGTTCCATCATTACCTATTGGAGTCCATCCACCGCTGGGCCAGCCCGAAGTAGCAGAAGCATCAATATCTGTGGTTTGAATATAATGTGCTGCCCACCTGGTTACTTTAGTTGGACTTGGTACCACTGCATCCGAAGCAGCAATCCAGTAGAGATTTTCTAAAGATGCAATTTGATAGGGATTTTCACTTGTGCCATTTCCCGCTGCTGGTGCTGTAGCGGTTTGCCCGAAAACCATTTGCGTTAATAACAAAACGAGAATTGTAATTAGTTTTTTCATTACCTGGCTCCTTTTATTTTAGATTAATAATCCAACATTTATTTTGCGTTTTGATGACCCAATAAGCAACGCGGCGGCAACTTATTTTTTAGACTCAAAATGAACTTGCTATTAGTTTTTGTCAACGAGCACGAGGTTAAATTTTTACAGATATTAATTTAATAATACGAACCTGCTAAGATTATAAATTAGATTTTAAAATCAACCCCCAGATGTACCAAAACAGAATTTGCTATAAAAATAAGAGATGGTTTATGCAGATTTATGAAACTTTGCCTGGAATTCTCTTGGTGTAATTCCGGTATTAGATTTAAATGCGCGGTTAAAAGTTGAACGTGATAAAAAACCAACCTCAAGAAAAATATCTTCTACAGAACTTTTCACCGGCGAACGAAGAATAATAGATTTTGCTTCTTCAATTCTAAGCGAATTAATAAATCCGTGAAAGTTTGTTCCGTATAGTTCGTTGATCACTTTAGAAAGTTTTTTTAAAGGAATGTGCATCCTTTTGGCGAATGATTCTATTTTAAGTTGAGGGTCTTTAAATATTTTTTTCTCTTTAATGAATTTTTCTATTTCATTCTTTATTTCTTGTTTTGCATTGGATGTTAATAAATTATGCGAATTTTTATTTAACTCATTATTCCCCTTGGGGGAAGAAAAATTTTCGATCTTTATTTTTAGCTGAATTAACCACTGATTAAAACCAATAAAGCCGGCAAAAAGAACGAAAGCCAGGCTGAAAGATTGTTCTAACGCCAAATAGTTTTCACCCGGGACAAAGATCGTTGAAAAAACGAGAAGTCCTTCGTATAAAAATGCCGCGGTTAAAAAAGCGTATATCCATTTAGCAAAATAATTTTTCTCTTCAAATAAATTTTTACTTAAACTGGCAAGTTTTATCATCAGAAAAAAATAAACAAAAAACTGAGCGTAGTAGAAGATGAACAGAGTCACTTGAAAAAATAAAATTATTGGAGTTTGGAAGTTTAAAGCGTAACTCAAGAATAAAATAGATTTGCGGGTCGTAACTGGAAGGATGTTATAAATGATGATCGTCAGTATAAAAACCAATAATGGAATTACTACATGAAACCGCCAAACTTTAAATGAAAACCCGACAGAAGAGATTAATAATCTTCGAGTATATAAGTAAAACAAAGGATAGATAACAAAAAGCAGCGGGTAGTATAAGAAAACACCATATTCGGCAAATTCCCATATTTCAAATGAAATAAGCAGTTCGTACAAAAACAAATAAAAACTGAAGATTATAACGAAGTAAAGATACAATCGTTTCTTTAAGCGAAGTTTATCTAATTGAATAAACTGCATTAAAAAAAGAACGCAAAAAGCTGCACCAAGTATTGTTAAAAGCTGGTATACATTTATCACAGTTTTCATCAATGATTATTTTCAAATAGAAAACAAATGGATTTTCCTAAATAGCCGATACTTACAAGTCATAATTAACTAAACTTAACAAGTTTTGCAAATGGATTAATCACATTTCTGATAGCAAGGCAGCTGCAAGTGAAAAAAAGAGTAAAAACTAAATTTAGGACTTGTCAGTTAGGCGGCGGACAGATTTTCTTATTGGGAAATATTGGTTAATATGAAAATAATTTCTACTGCAGAAATTCACTTTGATTGACGTGGTAATATAAATCCACCGCAAATTAAACTACCCGCCCCTAGAAAAGGCGGGAAGCAAATTAATTAGATAACTCTTTTGATTAAAAAAATTACCTAGCCCATAACCATCCGAAAGTTCCTGCAGTTACAAGCGCGTAGAGAAATCCATCTAACAATGGAATAAACGAACCAAAGAATCAAGCTGCCAGTCATTGAGGGGACTTCATTCTTCATCACGGTGATAAGAGCAACAGGCCCTTTAGAAAGCTTATTCTTATATTCAGGGGCAGACATTTCCTTCATACTGTTTGCATATGGGAAAGTATATTCTCCGGGTGGAATATTAAACTTGCCGAGAGCATCCATTACGCCATCTTCATCGGGCAGCTTTTTGAAATCGTTTTTATGGTGGGGCAGAACCATATGCACAATTGAACTAACAATAAAAACAAACACTGCAGAAAGAATAATCGGCAGCCAAAGTGAAACTATTGAAACCATAAATACCTCATGATTAAGTTACAGTGATTTTTGTTGATTGAAAAAGACGCATAGGCAGCTAAGCTACTAAGCATGTTTTGAGCTTAATTTGCGTTGGGTTAAAAATTACATTATTCCTAAAATTCTAAAACAAAAATCAGGAAAAGCGGTGTTTGTTTATTTTTGGATTGATAAAAATAAAAAATCAACAAACAAACGCCACTTCTCTGATGAATAAAAATAAACAAAAAATCGGTTACAAAACACAAAACGTTAAGCACTCTTTTACGGGAACAAAGTTGACAAAATATGCCGGGTTATCACCTATCATGGATTTCATTAACAAATTGAAGATAGGTGAACAAATCAACGAACTATTCCCAACAGAAAAAACAAATGCGGATAAAAAAGGGGCAAAGAGCTATCATCCCTTATTAGCATTTGTAAGTTCACCCTATGGAATAATGTAGTAAATGTTTTTGTGTTAATTTCTCTTTTTATTCCATAGGGTAAACTAAAAATCATTGTCAACAATAGATTTAGAACCGGCTCAGCCTATACTTCCAATGGGATATGCTTATTTATAAAACAAACCTCGTAATTCTCCAGGCAACCGTAACCAATGTGTTTTTCAGAGCCGACAGTGGGTTCTTCGGCGGCGAGTTGTTTGATTACCTTGAAGAATTAAAGTGGGAATATTTAGTAAAAGTAAAACTAAAGAATTTGCATTCACTTCTGTTAGCACAACAATGGACAGAAGCAGCTCCCGGGATAACTGTTTGTGCATTTGACTATCAAGCCAAAGGTTGGAAGATGAAAAGAACACTCAAAGCAATAAGAACGCTCACCGGATATAAGGAGTCAGATTACTTTGGAGAAACACAGCAAGTTGAACTTTATGAATACGCTTGTTATTGTTCAAGTTTACCCCTTAGCGTTGAACAAATCCATGAAAAATATAAAGAGCGTTCTATAAGTGAGAACTGGATAGAGCAAGTAAAAAATCAACTCTTAGCCGGTGGGAATCCATCCCTTTGGGAAAAAAGTTCAGGGGACAGCTACGCCCAAGTTATCCGTACACCCATTCCAATGCACAAGATCAACAAGGGAAGAGAACCTATGGTAATCAGAATTTTCACTTTGCGTATAATCGTTCAATAAAAATCCTTCCTCTATCACTATTTTTCTTTACCTATATTTCATTTTAGAATTTTAGGTATTAATTTATTTTATCCCCATAGCTGAAGCTATGGGCTGCTTCCCTCAAAACTCAAATGAAAAACAGCAGCCCACAGATTCATCCGTGGGGTATTTAGCAGAAGCATAGTTTTCAAACCGATTCATCGGTTTACAATTTGGTATCCATATTTTTGTTAAGAAATGTATTACTATTATTTTCAATCTCTATCTCCATTCTTAACAAAGCAGCCGCTAAAGTTTTTCCTTGAGCATCTAATTTAAGAGAAACCGTTCCCCCTCCGCCGAGTGTATTGTGTAAGATGAAATTGAGAGCTTTTAAATTCGGCAGTTCATAGCGTTCAACTCCACCGAAACAAATTCCTGTAAAATGTTTTTTTACTTGTTCAGCGGTTAAATATTTTGTAATAATCTCAAATCCCTTATCGTCATATGCAATGATTCCGACATTGGCAGCATCGCCTTTATCGCCGCTTCTACCGTGTGCAATATCAATTAATTTTATTTTCATAATCTTTCCTTCACTGAGTTTTTCTTTAAAGTTAAATTTCTAACATTTCAACTTTGGGTTGAACCAATGTTTTTGGAAGTAATGCGGGCCAATAAGCGACAACTTCATTTGGTTTTGGTCTTCCACCGGCAAAGCCGGTAACTCCCGGAGGACCGGTTAAAATTAGCGGCGCTAATTCTTTTCCAAATCTTTCAACAGATTTATAATCATGTGAGCGGACGGAAATGCGCAGTTGAATTTCATTAATTAAATCTTCATCAAGTTCAAATGCAAGCGGTCCGTGGCAAGAATTATAACCGACAAATTCAGTTCTAATTTCGTCAAATGAAAGCTTGAGCAGTTCCAATCTTTTTCTCAAGATTTTGTCCGAAGTTTTTGCCTTTGTTAAAGCTTTAGGCCATGAATAAGTTAAACTGCCGGAAGCAGAAAAACCATCTGCATAAGAGCAAGAAACTTTATAAAATTCTGTTTCCGGTTTTCCCGTAATTCCATAAACGTGTACACGGTTTTCACCGCTTTGTTTTAATTTAATTGAGGTGAAATCTGCAACACAATCGGGAGTAATATATTCTTCGGGGTTTCCAATTTCGTAGAGCAATTGCTCACTTACCGTCTCAACGGTAACTTTACCTCCGAGTGATTCATGTTTTGTAATGATGAATTCTCCGTTGGGAAAAGCTTCACAAATTGGAAAACCTATCTCCGCAAAATTCGGTACTGATTCCCAATCACCCATGAAATTTCCTCCGGTTGATTGCGCGCCACATTCTAAAATATGCCCGGCTATTGTTCCGGCTGAGAGGAAATCATACTCATTTTTTCCCCACCCGAATTCGTAAATCATCGGGGCTAACGTAAGTCCGGTATCTGTTGTGCGACCGGTAATGACAATATCAGCGCCTTTTTCTAGTGATTCCACAATCGGGAACGCTCCAAAGTATACATTTGCGCTCAGTAAGTTATCTTTGACTGTAATGATGGCTTCACCGGTTTCCATATTTTTAAGTTCGGAACCTTCAGCTACTATTTTATCAATATCCTCTTTAATATTATCGCCAAGAACAATGCCAATCTTCAATCCTTTAATTCCCAAAGATTCGGCAACTTTAAGAACTGCTTTTCCACAAGATACCGGGTTAACGCCACCGCCATTAGTAATAATTTTAATCTTTTTTTCGATGCAAATAGGGAGAATTCTTTTCATCAATTCAGGAATATCTTTCGCGTAACCAAGTTCGGGATTTTTATTTTTCTGTTTTTGAAGGATTGACATGGTTACTTCAGCCAAATAATCCATAACTAAGTAGTCAATTTCTCCTTTGGTCACCTGGTAAAATGGAGCTTCAATAAGATCACCCCAAAAACCTTGACCGGATGCAATTCTGATTTTATTCTTCATAACGCAGCTTTTATTTTATTGAGTATTTCATTTTTAATAGTAATCAAATCTAACTCATTTTCAATATCGAACCAATGAATCCTCTCATCTTTTCGGAACCAGGTTAACTGCCTTTTTGCATACCTTCTTGTGTTTCTCTTTATGAGGGAGATCGCAGTCTCAAGTGAAATTTCATTTTTTAAGTAAGCAATGATCTCTTTATAGCCAACTGAATTCAATGAGTTTAAGGTTTCACTGTATCCCCTTGTTAAAATTGATTTTACTTCATCCACCAAGCCATTTTTAATCATTTCGTCAACTCTAGTCTCAATCCTTTTATAAAGTATTGCTCTTTTCCAATTTAATCCAAATAAAAGAAAATTGTAATTCGATCTACTCCGAAATTGATCTGCATGAAAAGTGGTAATTGATTTTCCGGTAAGATAGAAGACTTCCAAAGCTCTGATTACACGTTTCCAATTTTGCGGGAGCATAATTTTTGCTGCTTCAGGGTCAACAGTTGTTAACTCTTTATAGAGAAATTCAATGCCAAAATTTTCTTTCTTAGCAAATAATTCTTTTCTCAAATCCTCATCAGCCTGAAGATCAACAATCCCATCAAGTAAAGCCCTGATGTACAATCCGGAGCCTCCGGTAACGATAGGTATCTTCCTTAGATTAATGAGTTTATCTATTTTCACCAAAGCTTGTTTTTCATACAAACTAACATCAAATTTCTCATCCAAATCTAAGGAATTAATAAAAGAATGAGTAATTTCTTTACGCTCTGCAGCCGATGGTTTTGCAGTGCCTACATCAATTAGTCTATAAACTTGTCGGCTGTCTGCTGAAATAATTTCAGAATGTATTTCTCTAGCTAAATTAAGTGATAATCTAGATTTTCCGGA
>MNVA01000105.1 GCA_001871325.1 Ignavibacteria bacterium CG1_02_37_35 | reverse complement strand
TTTGTATTGTGTGATCAAACAGATCATAAACAGGTTGAATAATCGGTTCACCGTGAGTATCAATGATCAGGTCATCTGCAACTTTTTCATGTCCCGCCATATGAATGTACGCAACAGGATCGAGTGAAAGATTTTGAAGAAATTCTTTTGTATCGTAATTATGGTTGAATCCATTCACGTAAATATTATTTACGTCAAGTAATAAATTGCAATCAGCTTCTTTAACCACCGCGTTAATAAAATCAACTTCACTCATTTCAGCAGCCACCGGTGTGTAATAAGAGACAATCTCGATCGCAATTTTTCGTTCTAAAAAATCTTGAACCGATTTAATTCTTCCGGCAATGTGTTGAACCGCGTCCCAGCGGAACGGAACCGGCAACAGATCGTACAGATGAGCATTATCGCACTTCGCAAAACTTAAATGCTCGGAATAAATTTTAATGTCATATTCTTTTAAAAACGATTTCAAGTTTTTTAAGAACTCCCAATCAAGTTCATCGGGACCACCGAGAGAAAGCGAAAGTCCGTGCGAATAGATTTCATGCTTTTCGGCAACACGTTTTAAAATTTTCTTCCAGTATCCGCCAATCCCCATCCAATTTTCCGGAGCGACTTCAACAAAAGCCGGAGACAAAACATTTCCCGCAAGAAATTCTTCTGCAAATTCTTTTCTAAATCCGATACCAACATTGGCTGCTCGTTCATCAATCATTATTATTCCAAAATTAGTTAGAGCTTCCGGTTATGCGGAAGCTCTAATGGTTAAAATATTATTTCTTTTTAGGTGTAGTAGTGGTCGTAGTATGTTTTTTAGTTGTTTTGCTGCTTCCGCATTTTCCTTCGCCGCACTTAGCATCTTTTGCTTTTGTTTCAGATACTTTTGCTGTTGAGTCGGTTTTGCTTCCGCATTTTGCGTCTTTTGATTTTGCTTCGGACGCTTTATTCCCGCATTTTGCTTCCGAAGTTTTACTACCACATTTAGCATCAGCGGTTTTTGCTTCGGAAGATTCTGTTTTACTTCCGCACTTTAATTCTAAATTACGGTTGGTTGAAGATTCAAGAAGCGATGACCTTAATTCAGCGCCTGAGCCGAGACTTCTGAAACCGAAAAGATTTTCTGCATTTGTGGTGGTGGCTGCGCCTAACCCGAGTACGCTTCCGGCGACGAATGAACCGGTTAAAAAGATATGTTTGGCGAGTTGATTTTGCTGTTTGTTCATGATGTTTCCTTTTGTTTTGTTTTTTAGTGTTTGTATCTACACTATTAAAGACGAAGACAAAAAGGAAACCTTACACGGGAAAAAAATTATTTTTTCAGTTCTGAATTTATTTTGTTTTGCAGCGCTTCTTTCTCGAATTCGGAGAGCGATGCTGTTGTTGAGGCGTGTTTTATGTGATGGATAAGAAATCTATTCTGCATTTCAAATAACCGGCAAAATTTGCAAATGGCTAAATGAATGAACAATTTAATTCTTCTGGAAACCGAGAGCCGGTGTTCTTCTTTTTGTGAAATGAACTGCGTTGCGCTTTCACATGTTATCATAGTATTTTTAAAAATCATATCGAAATCCAATTTTTCTCTAAACATTTGCGCATTTGTAACTTTGCGCGGTGAATGATCACCCAATAGTTAGACGAAGAAATAGCCAATTCCTTACAAATTTCTTCCGACTCTTTTTCATCCAAATATTTCATCGTAAAAACGATCCGTATTAACTCTGAAAGTTTTTGCATGCACTTGTTCAGTATTTCGTAAAATTCTTCTTTCTCAACGGTATCATCGTAATTAACGCCCCACTCCTTGGGGAAAGCGGATTCTTTCCAATGCCCGGCTTCATCAAAATAGTCGGTGGATTTTTCCAACAAAACATCAATTTCTACAATTAGCGAAGAAGCTTTCTTTCTATAATGATCAATGATTTTATTTTTTAGGATTAAGAAGAGCCAATTTTTTTCGGAAATGTCTCCTTTAAAAGTTTCAACGTTTCGCAAACCGGCTAAAAATGTTTCTTGAACCAAATCCTTTGCCTGTTCGATATTATTCGTGCGCAGCAGAGCAAACCGTAAAAGCATATCAGAATAATTTTTAACCCAATTTTGTGGATATAATTTGTTCATGGCTTTCCGTTTTTATTTTGAATAAAGCTTTGGATGAAGAAATGTAACCAGCGCAGAGATGATTCCCTGTTTATAAAGTTCTTTCCTGTTGATGATGCCGTTGGTCAAGTAACCGATTGCGCCCCCTTTTTGTTTTGTGTTTTCGTCGTTGGCAATTTCGTCAATCACGTGTCCCAATTCTTTTCCGTTCAAAAGTTCGGTTACGATTATTGATGGAAGCGGAAAAAGCGCGGAAGTTCCAAAGCTTGTTTCACCCTTGTTATTCCTTATGCAAATACATCCCAAGGCAAACCATTGATCGTGTTCTTCAATTATTCCTCCTTCAATTCCAACAAAATAATCGATCGATAAATTGTCTTCTTTTGCTCGGAGGAACAATTCATCGGCGCGGTTTTTTGCGCCGGTAAAAGTTTCGTGATTGATCGGCTGCGCGGAAACTTTTGAATCAACTTCCAACCCGCTAACATCAAGCGAATCAAAGTAATATGAAAACGCTTCGCGAACGGATTCAATTTTAACGGGATTTTTAGAACCGACAAGAATTTTCATTATCAGGAAATGTTTACTTCGTCCGAAAGTTCGTTTGTGTCGTCCGATTTTCGCGGAAAGTGTTCAGTCAAAATAGTTCCAACCTCATCAACCGCGTCAATAATTCCTTCGCAGAATTTTTTCTCGCGGAAACTCGCTTCCATTTTATCTTTTACTAATTCCCACGTGTTTTCTGCAACTTTGTCGTTTATGGCTGAATCGGCAAGAATATAAAATTCTCTTTCTTTTAGAAGAATGAAGATCAAAATTCCCGTATGGTCGCGGGTTTTCTTGATACCGCGTTTTTTAAATTCAGATACGGCATGCTCAAAAACGGATTTCCCTTTATGAAAAAACGGTTTTTTCTCTTTAACCGAAACGACAATTTCTCCGGCTGTAAGAAATTCTTTTTCTTTTATCTTCAAAGCGATTTGATGAAGTTCATCATCAGAAAGAAAACCATTTAAGAATTTTTTATTCATAATTTTCCCATGCTGAGCGAAGCCGAAGCATCGCTGCAAAGTTATTTTTTCAAATAATATTTAGATACAATTTTTCCGTCCTCAAATTCATAAACCAACGGGTTGCCGGTCGGAATATTTAATTCAAGCACCTGCGCTTTGGTCAAATTGTCAAGATACATCACCAGCGAGCGCAAACTGTTTCCGTGTGCGGTGATCCAAACATTTTTTCCTTCTTTTACAAGCGGTTCAATTTTCTGCTGATAATAAGGAATGGTTCGAGCAGCAGTGTCTTTCAAGCTTTCGGTGAAGCCGTCAGGATTTAATTCCGTTACATCTTTTGGCGGCGGAACATCGTAACTTCTGCGCCAAATATGGACTTGCTCATCGCCATAAATTTTTGCGGTTTCAGCTTTGTTCAAGCCCTGCAATGCGCCGTAATGTCTTTCGTTCAAAGCCATATTGCGTTCGGTTGGAATTTCAGAAAAGCCTGCTGTTTCACTCGCAAGTTGTGCAGTGTGAATTGCCCGTTTAAGCACGGATGTGAAGAGAAAATCGAATTTAAAATCCTTTTCTTTTAATAATTGTCCGGCTTCTTTTGCTTCTTGTTCCCCTTTGGCTGAAACATCAACATCAACCCAGCCGGTAAAGCGGTTTTCCAAATTCCATTGTGATTCCCCATGGCGTAATAATACAAGATAATTCATTTTTAATCCTTTGTGATAGTCCTATTTTCGATTACAAACTTACTAATTTTTTCATTGTTTACAGCGCAAACTTTCGATAACTTTGGAACAAAAATTTTGAAAAATCCCTATGAAAAATGCGGTCGACGTTTCCAACATACTTCTTCCCTTGTTTTATCTTGCTTCTTTTGCCATCTATCTTTATGATTTTCAGAAAGACGAAAGAAGACTCTCAAACGTTAAAAGATTATTTCTTTTTTTAACGCTGGTCTTTCATACGTTCTATTTGATCGCGCGGACTACCGCTTTTGATCATCCGCCGATAACGAATGTTTTTGAGATTTTTACCGTGCTGGCTTTCTCGGTAAGTTTTTCTTATTTCATTTTGGAATTAGTAACCGATATTCGGGGAACCGGACTTTTTATCATCATTATTTCTCTCATCTTTCAAATAATTTCATCAACTTTTATTACTGATTTGACTGAAGTGAAAGAAGTACTGCGAAGTAATTTGCTTGGCGTCCACGTGCTGCACGCTTTGCTTGGATATGCAGGAATTACGATCTCCGCAGTTTATGGATTTTTATATTTGATGCTTTACAAAGAATTAAAATTGAATAAGTTCGGCTTGATCTTTGAGAGACTGCCGAATTTGGAAATTTTAGAAAAATTAAGTTTTTATTCGGCAATTATTGGATTCATTTTACTCAGCGTTGCCATTGCGATTGGTGTGATCTGGCTGCCGAGAGCGTTTCCTGATTTTTCATATTTTGATCCAAAGTTAGTTGCTACGTTTTTAGTCTGGCTGATGTACGGCATCGGGATTACAACAAAAATTACAGGCAAATTGCAAGGTAAGAAAGTTGTTATTTTTTCCATCGTCGGATTTGGGCTGGCAATTTTTTCAACCATTGTTACAAACTTTCTCGCAAAAAGTTTTCACACATTTTATTAATGACCATTGACTAATGACCAAATTCAAGGTAAAAAGTGGAAAGGAAATACTTGATACTTTCTACTTTTTTTCTTTCAACTTAATTCAAATAAAGAAGAATAGTAAATATAATTTATGAACCTGCTGGCGATCTCAATTAATCATCATACCGCCCCGGTAGCGCTTCGGGAAGCCGTGCATCTTAGTTCGAAGGAAATAAAAGTTTTTATTGATGAGCTGAAAGAAAAATATTTTTCAGAAGGGTTTATCATTTCAACTTGTAACCGTACGGAGTTGTACGGCATTCCAAAAGAAGCCGGAACGAGTTATACGGAATTGGAAAATTTTCTTGTTGAAAAAAAAGCAATTACAAATTTATCCGACGAACATTTTCAGAAATTCTTTTCGTGCAGCGCGCTCAATCATCTTTTCAAAGTTACTGCGGGAATTGATTCGATGCTCATCGGCGATAATCAAGTTCTTGGACAGGTTAAAGAATCGTTTCAACTTGCGCAGGAAAAACAGTTTGCCGGTTTTTTAGTGAACAGAGTTTTTGATTCGGCAATAAGAGTCGGTAAGCGGGCGAAGACAGAAACCACGATCAGCGACGGCGCCATAACCGTTAGTTACGCGGCTGTGCAGTTGATTGAAAAAATCTTTTCAAATCTTTCGAAAAAATCTGCACTGGTTATCGGGATGGGAGAAACCGGAAAAATTGCCGCACAGCATTTACACGATAAACACATCGGTAAACTTTCCATTACCAACAGAACCATTGAAAAAGCCGAACAAATCGCATCAGAAATTGACGCGCAAATTGTACCCTTCGAAAGATTCAAAGATCATTTAGCCGATTTTGATATTGTTATCAGCGCTACCTCATCGCCTACTTTAATTCTTACAAAAGAAGAAATTAAAACGATGATGAAAAAACGGGGCAACGTTGCTACCGTGCTGATGGATATTGCTCTTCCGCGCGATATTGATCCCGAAGCAAGAAACATTGATAACATATTTTATAACGATATTGATTCGCTCAACATAATTGTTGAACACAATATGAAAAAGCGGAAAGATGAAGTTCCAAAAGTGCAAAACATAATTATGGAAGAGTTGATCAACTTTTTCGGATGGTATAATTCGCTTGAAGTTGCACCAACGATTAAATCACTCCGCGATTATTATGAAGAGATTCGTCTTGCCGAAGTTGAAGGATACAAAAATAAATTTTCAAAAGAAGATCAAGAGAAATTAGAATTAGTGACCAAACGGATCATCAATAAACTCTTGCATCATCCTACAACCGAACTGCGCAAAGTTGCAGAACAGGGAACCAACACTTCCGAAGCTGCTACAAAAATTGCGCTCGTCCGCGATTTGTTTGGGATAGAAAACAAAAGTAATTCTGAAGTATAATTGGAAATTAGGATTGAAAGAAAATCAGAGCATAGAGTTTAAGCAAAACTGGCGGGATGAATATCTTAAATGGATATGCGGTTTTGCCAATGCAAATGGAGGTAAATTATATCTTGGTAAAGATGATGCCGGCAATACCACCGGTATTAATGACTTTAAAAAGTTAATGGACGATCTGCCAAATATTATTCGCAATTATTTTGGAATAACGACTGAAGTAAATCTCATAAAAGAAAATGAAAAGTATTTTATAGAAATAGATGTAAAACCGCAAACTGTCGCTATTTCATTAAGGGGAAGATATTATAAGCGCATCGGAAGTGTAAATACCGAATTAACCGGAAACAGTTTGAATGAGTTTTTACTTCAAAAATCCGGAAGAACCTGGGATGATGTAGTTGAAGAACGCGCAACTCTAAATGATATTGATAAAAAAAGTTTAAGCCGATTTATAAAAATCGGCGAGACAACAAACCGGTTGCCGGAAGTTTCAGGACTCAAAACTTCTGAAATTTTGGAAAAATTGAGATTGATAGAAAAGGGTAATTTAAAGAGAGCGGCTCTAATTTTATTCGGAAAAGACCCAGGTAAGTTTTATCCCAATCTATCTGTAAAAATAGGGCGCTTCGGAAAAAATGATGAGGATTTATTGTATGAGGCAGTTGAAGAAGGAAATTTGTTTGTCTTACTTCAGAATGTCTTAACTCAATTGAACCGGAAATTTTTTAAGAATCCAATAGAGTTTGGCGGCTTACAGCGAATTGAAAAGGGAGAATATCCGGTTGCAGCAATCCGTGAAATGCTGCTTAATGCACTTGTGCATAAAAGCTATCTTGGAGCGGCTATTCAAATAAGAATTTATGACAATAAATTTAGCATATGGAATGAAGGAATGTTGCCGCCGGGACTTACAATGGAAGCCTTAAAAAAACAGCATCCATCGATTCCCAGAAATCCCATAATTGCAGATGTATGCTACAAAGGCGGTTTTATTGATACATGGGGACGGGGCACACTTAAAATTATAAATGCATGCAAAGAAGCAGAGTTACCGGAACCTTCAATTAAAGAAGTGTTTGGTGGATTTCGCGTAGAGATTTTTTCATCGAAAATTATAGGTTCGGGAATAGGTTCGGGAATAGGTTCGGGAATAGGTTCGGGAATAGGTTCGGAGAAAAGTTCGGAGAAAAGTTCGGAGAAGATAGTTAAGTTGATTGGTGAAAATCCTAAAATAACAATTCCAGAGCTCTCAAAAGCATTGGGTATATCTACAAGAGCAGTTGAAAAACAGATAGCAAATTTGAGACAAGCAAAAATGATAGATCGCGTAGGGTCAACAAGAGGATATTGGAAAATAATTTAATAGATTTCTTTTTTAATGAATTGGAAAATATAATTTGAAACAAAAACTTACCATCGGTTCACGCGGAAGCGAACTTGCTCTCTGGCAGGCGAAATTCATTAAACGTGAACTGGAAAAAGCGCACAAGAATATTTCAGTTGAAATAAAGCTCATCAAAACAAAAGGTGATAAAATTCTTGATGTCGCGCTTTCAAAAATCGGCGACAAAGGTTTATTCACCAAAGAACTTGAAGTTGCGCTGTTGAACCACGAAGTCGATATCGCCGTTCATAGCTTAAAAGATTTGCAGACGGAAATTCCCGCCGGATTAAAACTTGCCGCAGTTACAAAACGACACGGTGTTGAAGATGTTCTGATCGCAAGAAAAAAAGGAACCACTATTTGGAACTTGAAAGAAGGAGCGGTTGTTGCAACAGGTTCGTTGAGGAGAAGATCGCAGTTGCTGCATCTTCGTCCTGACATAAACGTTGTTGAGTTGCGTGGAAATGTTCCTACACGAATTCAGAAATTTCTTGAATCGAAATGGGATGCGATTATTCTTGCCCGCGCGGGAGTTGAACGGCTTGGATTGAAAAAACACATTTCATCCTTCATTAATAAAGAAGAAATGCTTCCGGCTGTCGGTCAAGGCGCACTTGGAATTGAAATTCATCAAGACAATATCTTTGCTGAAGAACTTTTACAAGCGCTTCATCACGAAGCAACGTATCAAGCGGTTTTGGCTGAACGGAGTTTATTAAAAGCGTTGGAAGGGGGCTGCCAGGTTCCAATCGGAGCTTTTGCGGAAGTTAAGGCAAACGGACTTTATCTTGACGCGATTGTCGGCGCAATTGACGGCTCGATAACGTTTAGAAAAAAAATTAAGGGAACAAAACGCGAACCGGAAAAACTTGGGAAATTACTTGCGAAAGATCTGTTAAAAGCGGGCGCAAAAAAAATATTGGACGAAGTTTATCAATCAGTAAGGCTTAAATAAATATGGAATCATTAAAAAACAAAACCATTGTTCTCACCACAGCAGAAGAACAATCGAAAGAAACAGTTAATTTTTTTAAGAATATCGGTGCGAATCTTTTAACTTTTCCTTCACTGCAAGTTGTGTTAGTTGATGCGTCAACTCAACTGCAAACTATTCTGAATGAAAGTAAAATTGATTATTTAGTTTTTCAATCAGCTAATGCGATAAAGTATTTCGCGCAATTAGTAAAAGAAAAAAATCTGGACATCAACTATGATAATATAAAAATTGCCTGCTACGGTAAAAGGACGGCGGCACTCTGTTCGCAAAATCAATTAAAAGTTGACTTAGTTTCAGGTGATTTCAGCGCAAAAGGACTAGTGAAATTGTTCGCACAAGAGTCGCTTGAAAACAAAACCATTCTTCTTCCCGGTTCATTATCCGTAAGAGATAAATTTTTTGAAGATTTAAGAAGGCTCGGTGCCATCATCAAACCGCTTATCGTATATGATATCCGGAAACCGGAAAAGGAAACTATTACGGAAGAAATTGAAAAGATAAAAACCAGTGCGGTGGATTGGTATCTTTTTACAAGCCCTGTAACTTATCAAAATTTTGTTGACTTGTTAGAGATAACTAATCCAACGGAATTTTTTAAAAACGGTAAAATTGCAGCTATCGGTCCTAACACAAAAGAGGCGCTGCAAGAGGCAAAAGTTAGAGTTGATATATTCTCGAAGAAATTTGCTCTCACACACGCAGTTGCAAATATTGAAAGATTTTCCGATGCTCCGACATTCCAAAAGAAGCAGTTGAAAAAACCGAAAAACCGACTTAAAGACAGAACGATTGTGCTGACAAGAGCGGAAGAACAGTCTCAAGAAACCTTCAACTTTTTTAAAAAAAAAGAAGCGAATCTAATAAGCTTTCCCGCATTGGAAATTGTCCCAATTGATGCATCAGCTAAGTTGCAGACTATCCTGGAAGAAAAGAAAATTGATTATTTGGTCTTTCAATCGGCAAATGCTATAAAATATTTTCTTCAGTTGGTTAAAGAGAAAAATTTCCATATCGATTACGAAAATATTAAAGTGGCTTGCGTTGGTAAAAAAACTGCCGCAGTCTGTGCAGAGAATCAGATAAAAGTTGATCTGGTTCCTGAAGATTTCAGCACACTTGGTCTGTTGAAATTATTCGCAATTGAACCGCTTGAAAATAAAGTTGTTCTTCTTCCCCGCTCTGCTATTGGACGAGATGAGTTTCGCGAAGGTTTGAAAAGATTTGGTGCCACCGTTAAAACTGTTGCCGTATATGACATTCTTATGCCTGCCAAAGAATCTGTTGCCGAAGAAATTGAAAAAATTAGAACGAGCAAAATTGATTGGTATCTCTTTACAAGTCCATCAACCTACCAAAATTTTTTAGCGCTGATGGAAATTACCAAACCCAGAGAATTTTTCGGAAAAAGTAAAATTGCAGCCATTGGTCCAACAACCAAAGATGCTATAGAAAGAACAAGGGTAAGAGTTGATGTTGTTCCGAAGAAGTTTGCGGTCACTCATGCCGTAGCAAGTATTGAAAATTATTATACTTCACCACCTCAAAAGAAGCTTCCAAAATCGCAATATCAAGCAAGTGCGCAATTTCAGCCCCAGCATCCGCCGGAAAAAAAAGTTATTAGATATGTCTTAAAAAAAAGAAAGCCGAAAAATGAAAATTAAAAACGATTTATTCTTACGTGCATGTAGAAAAGAAAAAGTTGAACGTACACCAATCTGGATTATGCGGCAAGCAGGAAGATATTTGCCCGAATACCGTGCCGTACGCGAGAAAGCCGATTTTCTTACGATGTGCAAAACTCCCGAATTAGCCGCCTTGGTAACTATTCAACCGGTTGATATTATTGGAGTTGATGCGGCAATAATTTTTTCAGACATTCTCGTTATTCCCGAAGCAATGGGAATGCACCTTGAAATGCACGAAGGGAAAGGACCGATCTTTCATCATCCCATCCGCAGTGAAGATGATGCAAAAATGTTGAAGGATATTGATCCGGTAAAAGACCTGAAATATGTGCTTGATGCAGTCTCGTTGGCTAAAAAAGAATTAAAAGGGCGTGTTCCGCTTATCGGATTTGCGGGCTCTCCTTTTACTCTTTTAACTTACATGGTTGAGGGAAAAGGTTCAAAGAATTTTTCTGAAATAAAAAAATTGTTGTTCGGCAATCCGAAACTTGCCCATTCATTGCTTGATAAAATTGCAAAAGCTGTTGCAGCCTATCTTTCAGCTAAGATTGAAGCGGGTGCAAATGCCCTGCAAATTTTTGATACGTGGGGAGGAATACTGGCTCCGAACGACTTTCAAGAATTTTCACTCAATTATATTACACAAATTATTTCTGAAATTAAACGGAAAGATGAACCGGTGATCGTCTTTGCCAAAGGAGTTCACTATAAGTTGAAAGAACTTTCCAAATGCGGCGCTGATGTTATCGGACTCGACTGGACGATGGATTTGAAATCGGTAAGAGAAAAAATCGGCAAGCGCGTTGCATTACAAGGCAATCTCGACCCGACCGTTCTTTATGCTGATGAAACGAAAATTCGTGAGGAAGCTAAAAAGGTTTTGTCATCTTATGGAAAAGGGAGCGGACACATTTTTAATCTCGGACATGGCATTTTGCCCGATGTGAATCCGGAAAACGCAAAAGCGTTGGTGGGGATAGTGAAGGAAGAAAGCAAAAAATTTCATTCTTAAAGGAAAAATCGCTTCGCTCAAAAAAGGAAAGATGAAAAATGAAAACATTTGAAGATGTCGAAGTTTACAAATTGAGCAAAGAAATTTGTCTAAGTGTATTTAGATTATCTAACGAAAAGTTCATAAAGAATTATGGTTTTAAAGATCAAATTCAACGAGCGGCAGTCTCCGTAATGAACAACATCGCAGAGGGATTTGAAAGAGAGACTCGAAAAGAATTTATTCGATTTCTTTACTATTCAAAAGGTTCCGTTGGGGAAGTTCGAAGCATGTTAAATATTGCGATTGAACTGGGGTATTTACCGAATGATGAATATCTTGATTTAAAAAGTAAATGTGAAAATGTCTCAAAACAATTATCAAATTTTATAAAATATTTAAAGGAAAAAGAATCTAATTAAAATTGTGATTCTATTTGAGCGAAGCGATTTTCCCTTTCTTCAGCGAAGCGATTCTTTTCTTTTAAGGAGTTATTATGTTCAACTTTGATCTAACAAAATTTAAAAAATATGACAAACCCGGTCCCCGGTACACAAGCTATCCGACCGCACCGCAGTTTAACGAAACGTTCACTTCGGATAAGTTTCTTGATGAAATTGTAAAGACCAATTACGGCGAAAACCTTCCCGATCTTTCACTCTACTTTCATTTACCGTACTGCGATACACTCTGCTATTTTTGCGGCTGTAATATGATCATCACCCGCAACCGTGACCGCATACAAGATTATATAAAATATGTAAAAAAAGAAATCGATCTGCTGCGAAGTTATCTGAACGTTAACCGCAAGGTTACACAGCTACACTGGGGCGGCGGAACGCCGACACACTTAAATCCCGATGAAATAAATGATCTGGCTTCGTACATCCGGCAATCATTTAAATTTTATGATGAATCTGAAAACGGTTGTGAAATTGACCCGCGCGGATTGACGAAAGAACATCTCGCCGCATTACGGAACAATGGTTTCAACCGCATCAGTATGGGCGTGCAGGACTTTGATGAAAAAGTTCAGAGAGCAACCAACCGGGTTCAGCCGGAAGATATTACAAGGCAAACTGTCGCATGGATTCGCGAGTTCGGCTATCATAGCGTTAATCTCGATTTAATTTATGGGCTTCCGTTTCAAACTTTAAAATCTTTTGAGGAAACCGTAGAAAAAACAATTGATATTTCTCCCGATAGAATCGCAGTCTTCAATTACGCACACGTTCCGTGGATGAAAAAACACATGGCGTTAATTCGTCCGCACGATTTGCCTCCGGCGGAAGAAAAATTAGAAATTCTAAAAATGACGATTGAGAAACTCACCGGCGCCGGATACGTCTTTCTGGGAATGGATCATTTTGCCAAACCGGATGACGAACTTGCCGTTGCAATGAGAGAAAAAAAATTACACAGAAATTTTCAAGGGTATAGCACACGCTCGGGAACAGATTTGTATTCGTTTGGCATTACGGGGATAAGTCAGCTTCAGCGGGTTTATGCTCAAAATCTAAAAACGGAAAAAGAATATTTCGCATCGCTCGATCACGAATCTTTGCCTGTTGCAAAAGGGTACTATCTTAGTGATGATGATCTACTCCGCCGTTATGTGATTATGAAATTGATGTGCGACTTTGAACTTGATATGAAAACCGTAGAAGATAAATTCAAAATCAATTTTAAAAAATATTTTGTCTGGGGATTAGCAAATCTTCAAGAAATGGTCGTTGACGAACTGCTTTCAATTCAAAATGATAAAATCGTTATAAGTGAGATGGGCAGGCTGCTTATCCGCAACATTGCAATGAATTTTGACGGTTACCTTGAACGTAAAGAAGATAAAGCGAGATACTCAAGAACGGTTTAGAAAGAATTAAGAATACAGAAGTCAGAATACAGAACAAATTAAATTCTGACTTCTTACTTCAGATTTCTCTCTCACTTGAGATTCGACTATTCCTGATAATTTTCATCCATTGATCGGTTTGTTCTTATTTTGTCAAACGATTTTATTATCGGATAAATCTTTTCATTTTTATCGAAGAATGGAGAACGCTTATAAAAGAAGTCTAATCTACGTTTCGGATCATTTTTAAAGGTTTCATCAGTATCTAATTTTTTATTAAAATCTTTCCGGTAACGTTCGTTCTCTTCAAGCATATTTTTTGCATACGGTTCCATAACGTATGGTTCAATATATTCCTTTCGCTCTAAAAACATATTGAAGAAACCCCATTTTGCCAAAGAATCGGGAGCTGTTGGCTCTAACAGATTAACGATTACACGGAGAGAACGCTGGTTCGCTTTCACTATAAAAGTTCCTTCGGGAATTCTCCTTTTCTCTCTCCATTTAATCAAATCAAAATTTATCATTTGTCTCCCTTCATAGGAAGTATTTGAGAAATTTATATTTTTGAAACGCATCCGCTCTACATGCAAAACATGCGGTTGAAAGAGTTGTTCAACAAAAATTTTGTGCAGCTTTAAGATATAAACGACAAAATGCAACTCCCTTGGAATTAAATATGCTTCGGGAACATCGCAATAATCAATCACCTCCGCCTGGTTGAACAACGGAACCTCAAACTCAACGGGAGTATCTGTGTAACGGGTAACCATAGAGCCGGTGACTTCGCTTTTCTCTTCAAGTGTCTGAAATCCTTTAAATAAAAAAGGTTCGCTTTCATCCGTAAGAGAAAAACTGATTGGAAAAGGTTCGTTGGTTCCGTAATAAAGATCAATCGTGTTTTTATCTGCACGAAGATTCATTGCAAGAACGATGAGATGGTTATCATTGAGATACTCTAATGCAACTTCGTTCATCGCTTTGGTAGAATACACGCGGTTTTCAAAAGGTTTAAGGCTGTGGGTTTCTACAAGAAGACAAATTCTATTGTGCAATGCGGCGTAACCGGTTGAAAACCGTGGAAGCGAGGGTTCAAGCACGATACCGTTTTCCAATTTTTTATCTTTAAATTCAAGATAAGGAGAAACAAGAAATCCTTTTGAAGTCACTTTCTCTGTAAGGTGTGGAATAAACTTCTTTTTTAAAAAATCCGCAGTTTCTTTGTTGATATTTTGATTTGTTTCTAACCCGTAAGAAATATGATATTGATAATCGGCTCCGTCGGTTGTATGATTATCAATGATAAAATCGGGCAGCCAGTCATTAAAAAAACGGAGAAAAATTTTCATCTCCGGTGCATCACCTTTCATAAAATCCCGGTTCAAATTATAATTCAGCGATGTGGTGCGCCATCCCATCTCGGTCGGTCCATTTTGATTTGGGCGGTTACATTCGGAAGTGCGTTCATGTCCGTCAACATTAAAGATTGGAAGAATAAGAAGAATTAAATTTTTTAGCAGATGTTCTTTTTCTTTAGTGATAAGAATTTCGCGCAGCAAAAGCATGGTCGCATCTTTGCCTTCAATTTCTCCCGCGTGGATTCCATTTTGGATAAGTACGATAAGCTTGCCGGAGTCTCGGGCTTTTGGAGCGGTAAATTCACGGTTGTTCGAAACGATCAAACACCGCATCGGTCGTCCTTGCGGAGAAAATCCCAGCGTAACCATTTTGGCAAATTGAGAGTCGCGTGTAAAACGTTCAAAAAACTTCATTGTTTCATCAAAACCGGGAGAAGAAAGTCCGCCCGATTTTTCGAAATGAGTTACCCACTTGTCCTGATTGTTGTTTTGTTCTTGCTTCATTTCTCTTCCAACATTAAGTGAAAATCTCTTGCACTGCAGAAAATGCAATAAATATCTATTTATTTAATAAATTTGAAAAAGAACTTCAAATGTTTACTCTAACTTCCGAAAAATATTTGAGTAGTTCAACTAAAATTTAATTTTTTTTCGGCAATTAAACTTGTCATAGATTTTGATTTATCCAATTTAGAAAATATTTCTTATGAATAAAAAAGTTATTGTTCTCGGCGCCGGTATTTCCGGTTTAACTACTGCGTGGCTTCTTCAGAAAAAAGGATTTGACGTTACGGTTTTAGAAAAAAATAAAGAGTCCGGCGGCTCAATGGAAAGTGTATTTGATAACGGATATTTGTTTGACCGCGGACCAAATTCCGGTTTGGAAACGGTTCCTATTATTAAAGAAGTTGTAACCGATATCGGCTTATCCGATGAAATGGTTTATGCAAATGAACTCGGAAATAAACGATACATCTTACGCGATGGCGAATTGCACGCGCTGCCAATGAGTCCCCCGGCATTTATAAAAACAAAATTGTTTTCCGCAAAAGCAAAATTGAGACTCTTTGCCGAGCCTTTTATATCGCGGTCGAACGACGGCTATTACCAAAGCATTGCACAATTTGTTAAACGAAGATTAGGAGAAGAGTTTCTCGACTACGCAATCAATCCGTTTGTTGCCGGAGTTTACGCCGGAAATCCAGAAGACCTGAGCGTTGCCTCCGCCTTCCCAAAACTTTATGAGTTGGAAGAAAAATACGGTGGCTTGATAGTTGGAACCATTCGCAGTATCAGCGAGAGGAAAAAACGAAAAGAACAGTCAAAACAAAATGCGAAAATGTTTTCGTTCGTAAACGGAATGCAGAGTCTCCCCAAAACGATCGCAAAAAAATTAGGTGAAAGGGTCGTTCCGTTCGCGGAAGTTAATTCAATAGTTAAAAAAGAAAAAGGATTTTCCATTTCCTATCACAATGCCGGTTTCGATAAAAAAATTGAGTGCGATATGCTTCTCTCAACGCTTCCGGCTTATGTAACTTCAACATTGTTCCGAAATATTGACGGCAATTTAGCAAATCATCTTGATGCAATTTATCATCCGCCGGTGATGGTGTTGTATCTCGGATATAAAAATGAAGATGTCGGGCGACCGTTGGATGGGTTTGGATTTTTAATTCCCGCGAAAGAAAAAAAATCTTTTCTCGGCGCAATTTGGAGTTCGGTCTTATTCCCTAACCGTGCGCCGGAAAATGCTGCATCGTTTACGCTCTTTATCGGCGGCTCGCGGAATGCGGACATTTTCAAACTTGATAAAGAAATCATTTTAAAAACAGTAATTGAAGAATTTCAAGCGATAATGAAAATTACCGCCGAACCGGTTTATAAAAGTTACCGCTATTGGAACAGAGCTATTCCACAATACAATATCGGCTACATTGAACACGAAAAATATTTCGATGAATTCGAGCAAAACAATCCGGGAATATTTTTAAGCGGGAATTACCGCGGCGGGATTTCCGTTGGAGATTGTTTTAAGAACGCAGAGTTGGTAGCGGAAAAGGTTTCCAAGTTTTCGGAATCAAAAAAAGGGAAAGAGAATCAGCCGGAAGGAGTTTAATCCGCTTTTTTTACGATTATGTGCACAAATTTTTCATCCCTAAAGGTTTCACTTGTTTTTTATCTGCTAATTGCAAATTTTAGTTTCAAATTTTTACATCCTTTTTTGGAGAAATAATGGTTAAGAGATTATTGTTCTTGATCCCTCTAATTTTAACATCACTTCAATCGCAAACGGTGATCGGCAAATACGCCGGAGAATTTCTTTCGATCGGCGTTGGCGGACGCCCGCTTGGCATGGGTGGCGCGTATGTAGCTATCGCAAACGATGTTACTGCCGGTTACTACAATCCAGCCGGACTTGCAAAACTTAACTATCCGCAAATCGCTTTGATGCATGATGAACGTTACGGAAATCTTGTTAATTACAATTATGCCGCCGTCGCAATTCCTTACGGAAAAGATTATACTTTCGGATTATCTATCATGCGCCTTGGCGTTGACGGAATTCCCGATACGCGGAAGGCGTTGTATGATGCAAACGGAGACGGAATTTTAGACATAAATACAGATAGACTGAACTACGATCTAATTACCGAATTCAGCAATCAAGATTGGGCATTCTATTTAACCGGCGCAAAAAGAGTAACCGATGATCTTTATCTCGGCGCGAATGTAAAAATTCTTTCGCGTTCAATTGCAGAATATTCCGCGTTCGGGATTGGCTTTGATATCGGCGCATATTATTCACCGATGGAAAATTTGATGCTCGGCGCAAACGTGCAAGATGTTACTACTACTTTTGTTGCGTGGAGTACCGGGAGAAACGAATTGATAACTCCGACCGCAAAGGTCGGCGCAGCATATCAACTTGAATTTTTCGGCGGAAGAATTCTTCCCGCTGTTGATCTTGATATTCGTTTCGAAAACCGCCGCTATGCATCGCAGTTTAATATTGGTCCAATTAGTTTTGATCCGCACTTTGGAATGGAATACAGTTACAAAAATCTTTTTGCGATCCGCGCCGGTTATAATGATGTAAAACAATTTACTTTTGGCGCCGGAGTCAAATTACCAAAACTGAATATTGATTATTCCTTCGCCCGGTTTAATATGTCGGCAGATGACCGCTTACCTGACACGCATAGGATTTCTTTAATGCTCACGCTTGAAGAACCGCGTTTTCTTCGCGCATCAGAATAGTTGGTTTATACTCTGATTGTTCGAGCAAAGTAAATGAAAGATGGGGGTTAAATGCAAGGTATTTTAAAATCAATTTTTGTTGATATAATAAAAAGGCTGCCAAATTATTCTTTCTCCATCGAAGAATGGTAATTTACCTTTGAGTGAAAGACTGCAAATGGTTAAAAAAGAAACCTCCAAGATTTTTGAAATCTTGGAGGTTTGGCACTATTTTACTAGCAACATCTTCTTAGTTGAAGTATAATCGTTTACCCGCAATTGGTAAACATACATTCCGCTTGCAAGGGATGAAGCATCAAATTGAGCAGTATATTTGCCCGTTTCTTTCTGCTCATTTACAAGTGTTCTTATTTCGTTGCCGAGTATGTCAAATATCTTTAAAGTAACGCTTCCGCTTTTCGGTAATTGGTAATTTATGGTTGTTACCGGGTTAAACGGATTGGGATAATTCTGCGTAAGAGCATACTCTTTTACTACCACTGCATCTTTATATGTAATTTGTTTTACATATCGTTTT